>JAKQEF010000155.1 GCA_029558675.1 Bacteroidota bacterium
GGACACCAGTCATTGGGCTATAAAAGACCAGAAAAGGTGTACCGGGCGGCCGCTTAGATTTTCCTTTCCGCCCAATTGGGCGGAAAGGAAAATCCAGCTTATTTTTGCAATAAAGTTGTCTAAAGAAGGGGAGTATTTAAAGATTAACACTTTTGCTGTTTCATTCTTTTTCAGAAACGATAAAATAGATTCGAATGGAAAATTTTCAATTTACATGAGGATAAATGAGTTGGTGGGGTGATAGTATTTTTTGATAAATCTTAGGGGTACATTAAATTAGGCTTTGATGCATCAGGTAGTATATCGACCTGAATTACAAACTTATTTTTGTGAATATCTTTGTTTAATTGTTTATTTCTTCAGTATCATTTCTAATCTTATATAAAGACTTTGTCCTTAATTTTGTGGAGAAAAATAAAAAAATGATAATTCTATTGTTTACAACTAATATTTTTGTTTAATTTGCAATTAACTTTTAAGTGAAGTCAAAAATCGAAATAGTTGAATTTGAGGAATATGAAAAGGTTTATTTCTATACACTCAAATACTATGGAGAAGTAACAGAGGTTGACAAGTTTTTCGATCAATTCCCTGATGGATGTGAATTTGATGAAGAGATTAATATTTTAATTAAGGCAATTGAGCAAATTGGCGAAAGAGGAGCATTCATGCGTTACTTTCGATATGAAGGAAAACAAAACGATAATGTTTATGCTATTCCTATAGAAAGTATTTCACTGAGATTGTATGTAATTAGGCTTTCTGAGAACATAGTAATTTTAGGGAATGGAGGCAGAAAAACTACACCAACTTATAATGAAGATCCATTTTTAAATTCCTGTGTTAAACTTTTACAGGAGATAGATGGTTATATTAGAAAACGATTAAACAGTGGTTCACTTTCCATTATCAATAAGCAGATTTTTGGAAATACCACTTTTTATCTCACAAGTAATGAAAATGCTTAAAAATAATCTACTTGAAGAAAGGCGAAAAAAAATATCAAAAGATATCGATCTTTTTGTAGAACATTCCTTTGATCTAGCTGATAGGATTCATGATTTGTTAGAGAAAAAGGGCATTGAACAGAAGGACCTTGCCCAGTTGTTAGGCAAAAACGAAAGCGAAATCAGTAAGTGGATGACAGGAACTCACAACTTCACTCTAAAAACAATTTCAAAAATTGAAGCTGCACTTGGTGAGTCAATTCTACTACTTAACAAAAATGCTAATGCTCAAAAACATGCAATCTATTATTTCAAAAAACTTGATTATATAATTGAACCAAAGAAAGATTCTTCAAATATACCTGTTTTCTGGAACACTTTGATTCAGAGTAAACCTCAAACTTCAAGTAATTACCTAAACTAACTATGAGCAACAAAGATGATGTTTCTATCAAGATTCTCGAAATAAATGAGGTAGCATTCTCAATGAAACCTCTTTCCGAGGATATCAACAAGTTGGAATTTGAGAAGAATCTTCTGTATGGCTTGGGTTTCAATTTAAACATTGACCTTAAAAGCAACACATTTAAGATTCGCACCCTTGTGAATTATGCAGTTTACACAGTTAATAACATAATTGTTTCAAGTGAGGTTGAAGTTGTATTTCTTGTGAAGAACCTAACTAAAGTTGTTAGCACTGATGAACAGACAAAAGAGATGCATATTCGAAACGAGTTTCTTGCCACTTTAATCGGTGTTTGTATTGGTACTTCAAGGGGAATTTTATCAACCAAAACTAAGGGAACACCCTTTGCCAAGGTTCCTCTTCCAATTATTAATTCCCAAGATGTAGTCTTAAAGATGAAAGACTCTCAAATTAGCAAGCAAACATCTTAGTTCCTTTTTACCAACTAGAGAACCTAAACTCCATCTGTAAAATGTGGATAGTTCTCTTGTCATTCCCCCAGCAAAAATAGCCCACGCTCCAGGCTTGTCGAGTGTATACAAGCGATAATATATTGGTAAAACTTATGCTCAAAAAATTATTTCTGACACCTATTCGTGTACCTTAAAGGGCGTACAGCATTGAATTACCCATGAATACTAACATACAAACAACAGGTTCGACTCCCTCCAGCTCCACAGTTTAAACCCCGTCCCTACGGATGGGGTTATTTTTTTGACCGAATTCTCCTATTTTTGCAACATGAACTATTAGCAAACTTACAATACTTCGTTTACGCCATGAAAATATACCTCGACTACAACGCCACCACACCACCGGACCCCGAAGTGGTGAAATCGATGCAACCCTTCCTGAATGAGTATTTTGGCAACCCATCCAGTTCCCACAGCTTTGGCACCGATGCAAAAAAGGCCGTGGAGCAGGCCCGAAAACAAGTGGCAAACCTTATCAACTGTAAACCCGGCGAGCTGGTTTTCACAAGCGGTGGAACCGAATCCAACAACTACGCCATTAAGGGATATGCTTTTGCCCATCGTGAAAGAGGGAATCACATTATTACCTCAACCATTGAGCACCCTGCCGTGATGGAAGTTTGTAAATACTTGGAAAGTAACGGATTTAGCGTTTCATACATTCCGGTTGACGAGTTTGGTGTGGTGCAACTTGAACTGCTGGAGCAGGCCATCACTCCCCAAACCATCCTAATCACCATTATGCACTCCAACAACGAGATTGGGACAATTCAGCCCATTGCGGAAATAGCCGACATCGCAAAAAAATATAATATTGCAATCCACACCGATGCTGCGCAGTCGGTTGGCAAATACCATGTTGATGTGAATGAACTTGGAGTTGACATGCTCTCCATTGCCGGGCATAAACTCTATGCACCCAAGGGGATTGGTGCGCTATACATAAAAGAGGGCATTGTGCTGGAAAAACTGATGCACGGAGCAAACCATGAGCAGAACAAACGTGCCGGAACCGAGAATGTAATTGAAATCGTGGGTTTGGGTAAAGCCTGTGAAATTGCCCGGCGAGACATGGCAAAAAACCTCGCCCACATGCAACGCATGAGAGAATTGCTACATGGCAATCTAATGAAACAGATTCCCAACGTGAAGCTGAATGGACATCCACAGTTAAGACTGCCCAATACTCTAAATGTTAGTTTCAAAGGCATTGAGGCGAATATGATTATCAGCGAAATGGAGCGTGAGGGGATTGCTGCATCGGCCGGAGCGGCCTGCCATACCGACTCGGTTAATGTATCGCCGGTGTTAAAAGCCATAAACCTAAGTACCAATTTTGCCATGGGTACCATTCGATTCTCTGTGGGGCGATATACAACGGCCGATGAGGTGAACAAAGCCTCAGAGGCTGTGGCTCGAATAGTTAACCGTTTACGACCCGACAAACCTGCCGATACACAACAACCCCAAGAAGCAAATACGGAAATAAGGCTAACACAGTACTCCCACGGATTGGGTTGTGCCTGCAAAATCCGCCCTCAGGTATTGGAAAAGATACTCAAGGATATTCCGGCAACTGTTGACCCAAATGTACTTATCGACGTAAGGTACTCGGATGATGCAGCGGTTTACAAAATTAACGAGACCACAGCGCTGGTGAAAACCATCGACTTCTTTGCCCCCATCGTTGACGACCCGTACGATTTCGGCGCCATTGCCGCCACCAATGCCCTTAGCGACATTTATGCAATGGGCGCAAAGCCCATCTTTGCACTGAACGTGGTATGCTTCCCCGCCAACAGGCTTCCCATTGAAATACTCAGGGAAATTCTACGAGGGGCATCGGATAAGGCCAAGGAGGCGGGTATTGCCATTCTTGGAGGTCACTCCGTTGATGACAATGAGCCAAAGTATGGTATGGTGGTCAGCGGATTGGTGCATCCCCAAAAAATATGGTCCAACGCGGGAGCAAAACCCGGCGATGCTATCATCCTCACCAAACCCATAGGCACAGGGATTAACACAACCGCCATAAAACGGGGGTTGCTTAATCAGGCCTTCAAGGACGAGGTCATCAGGTCAATGTCGCAGCTTAACAGAAAGGCTTCGGAAGTAATGCAGAAATACACTGTGCATGCCTGCACCGATGTAACGGGTTTTGGATTAATGGGCCACTTGAGCGAGGTTACACTGGCCAGTGGGATTAACATTGAAATCCATGCAGGAAAGGTACCCTTATTCAGGGAAACAGAGAATTTGGCTGCCGCCAATGTAATCCCCGGAGGGTCGGCAAACAACCTAAGCCATTACTCCCAATATATCGAGTGGGCAAACAGTGTTTCTGATATCAAAAAGATAATCCTTTGCGATGCCCAAACTTCGGGAGGTTTGCTGTTCTTCATTCCTGATAATGAGCGTGAGAACGCTATAGACGATTTGAAAAAATCGGGTGTGGAGTACGCCACCCATATTGGCAACAGCCTCGACCTTGGCAAGGGTACAATCCATGTTGTTCCATAGCCAAATTCTGAATGTAAGCAAGCTTTTTGCCTATTGCTCCTAACTTGTCCCCTTTCAAAATAGTGCGGTTGTAAATAGCTAACAATCAATAAAAAAAGGGGTAGACTTATCGCACTAAGGCTTTTTTTAACAAAAAGCTATGAACAATGAGCAACGGTCAACTCCGTACCCCGCAACCCTCAATCCCTGTACGACCAACACTATTCCCTTTCCGCACAAGCAAAAGTGCGTGAGCCCGGTAAACCGGCGGGCCGGCGGTGGCGTGAATGGCCAAACCCGTAGGATTCTGCCCAAGAGGTTTACCAGCTTGGGCTAGAATCCGAGGATTTGGTCAGGGCGGGATGAAGCATCGGTTTACCTTGATTTTTTTTTTTACTTTTTTGTATCAAGACAAAAAAGTAAATGGGGTTTGGGGCAAAGCCCCAATGGACAATGAGCCACGAAGTTTCGAGAAACAATTAAAGGGGTTTAGATAAGAACCAAGATTCCCTCCGAATGCTTGAAAATAATTGAAAAGTTGTATCTAACGCACTAAAGGAAACAAGTCAGGAAATATCTGAATGTAAACAAGATTTTTGCCTATTGCTCTTCAAGCAGTTCCTTAATCAAGGCAACCATCCGGTTGAACTCATCCATATCGAAAAGGCGGGTTAGAAATACTATCTTGCCCTCACGGTCAACGATTACATTGCGGGTTACCCCGGCATCCTTCCGCGCGTACAGCGTAAATACCTCCGACTCAATATCAGGAGCCAGCGGATAGGTAATACCCATAGTTTGGGCAAACTCCAGGGCTGTTTGCATATTCTCCATGCGGTCTATACCCACGAGAACCAAACCCTTGTCTTTAAGGGGTTGCCATATCTCTCTTTCGATATGCGGCATCTCCTTGCGGCACACTCCACACCAACTGGCGGTAAACTGAAGCATAACCACTCTACCCCTGTTTTCCGAAAGGGTAAAGGTATTCCCATTGGTAAGCGATACGGTAAAGTCGGGTGCCATGTCTCCCAATTTCACAATATAACCCCTATCCTTCCCTTCTGATCCGGAATTACAGCCGGAACCGGAGATTAATAAGGCTGCCATCAGCGTTAGCGAGGCTAAAAAATTAATTTTATTCATGATAACATTCAGTTTAATAGTTCATTATGATTTTATTCTACCTTTTCCATGCCCTTAGCATATGCCTCTTTCCCGGAGGCCCTTGCAACCTGTCGAGGGTAAAACCAGCAGCCCTAAGGGCATCCTTCACTGTGCCCTTGGCACAATAGGTTACAAGAATACCTCCCTGATGAAGTTGCCTGAATAACTTCTTAAAACCTTCAAATTGCCACATTTCCGGCTGATCGTCGGGAGCAAAGGCATCGAAATAGACAAGATGATAACGCTCCGATGGTTGCCATTGTGTAAAATCTACCTGTTGCTTGTGCAGGGTAAATCGAGGAGAAACCTCCTGTGGGAGGTCCCAGGGGGTGTTACAAATGGATTTCCATAATGAAGCAGTGGCGGATGGCAGGACAGAACCATAGTTGATCAGGGAAAGTTCATCAATGCTCAAGGGGTATAAATCAATGCCATGATAGGTTATTTCCAACTCCCTATTCCTAGCCATGCCGGCTGTAAGGGCAGCATTGAGCCCGGTACCAAAACCCACTTCCAGGATATTAATGCCTTGATGTTGAACAGCACTCAACCCATACTTGATGAATACGTGTTCGGACTCGGTAATGGCACCGTTGACGGAATGATAGTAGGCTCCGTATTTTAACGAGCGAAAAGTTGAAGAACCATCGGCCGTTTGGTATGGAGTGGCAAGTATGCTGTTCATGGCGCAAATGTAATCAGGATAATGAAAATTCCCTTCAAAGTGATTACATTTACACATAAAATATGCAAACCCATGCGGCTTGATATACTCCTGGTACACAAAGGATTCTTCCCGTCAAGGGAATTGGCCAAGATAAACATCAAAAAGGGCAATGTAGTGGTAAACGGGAGTATTGCCACCAAGCCATCGCAGGAGGTTTCTGATGCTGCTTCCGTTTCCGTTATTTCCAACAATGTCATTCCCTATGTCAGCCGTGGAGGGCTTAAACTCGAAAAGGCATTATGGGAGTTTGGTATTGACTGCACAAACCTCGATATGCTGGATATTGGCGCCTCAACCGGTGGATTTACCGACTGTGTGCTAAAGCATGGAGCCCGCAAGGTTTACGCCGTGGATGTGGGTACTGACCAGCTCTCACCCAAGCTCAAAGGAGACCCAAGGGTGGTTTCCATCGAGAATATGAATATTAAGGAACTTACCCCCGAAATGGTTAACTTTACTCTCTTTCATCTTGTTGCTGCCGACCTTTCATTTATATCTCTCACCAAGGTGATTGAATTCTTCCCACAATTTCTCCTACCCCAAGGAATGGTCATCGTGCTAATCAAACCGCAATTCGAAGCGGGTGCCGAATTCATAGGGAAAAGGGGCATTGTAAAAGAGACCCAAGGACATATTCGGGCCATCAACAATGTGTGCGATGCCGCCAAAAGGCATGGCCTTTACTTAAAAAAAATTACACGCTCCCCGGAGATAGAGGAGAATAAGAACATTGAATTTTTGGCACTGTTTGATAGAGTTACAAGTGATAATGGCCCCGAACAAATTATTTCTACAGTATTAGCGAAACCTTAACCCAATAAAACCAAATAGATATGCGCAAAATACTTCAAAACCTGTATCTAATCGTCATTTTACTTTTGATTTCACAGTTTGCTTCATCACAGTTTTCCGTGGATGGACATATACGTACCCGAGGAGAATACAGGGACGGATACCGCACTCTTGCAGTTGAGGATACTCATGGCCTTCCCTTGGTTTTACAGCGAAGCAGGCTAATGATGAGCTACAAAGAGGATAATCTGACATTCAAGTTGACCGGTCAAGATGCACGGGTATGGGGTGAAAGCGAGGCGGCTTCGCCAAAAAATACCTTTGGTATCTATGAGGCATGGGTTAAATGGTTATTCCATCCAAACATTGGAGTGAAGGTGGGGCGACAGGAAATATCATACGATGACCAAAGGCTATTGTCAATCAGAAACTTCGGAGTTGCAGGGGCAACATACGATGCCCTGTTGATGTACTACGAGGATGATGAAACGAAAACATCTGTACATGTGGGAGGAATGATAAATAACGACCGTCAATCTCAAATTTTAGATTACTACACTGGTAATCTGTTCAAATACATGGCATTTGCATGGGGTTCCTTTTCCATCAACGATTTTGTGTCGTTGAACGCCATCAATATATTCGATTTAAAACAGAAACCATCAGAGCCTGAAATCATGTACGGGCGCAATACCCTTGGTGCCAATGCAATTGTAACAAAAAAGGGAGTAGCCGGAGGGAGAATGGGAGGATACTACCAGTTTGGGAATTCATGGTTCGGCATATGGCCATTGGAAAACCAAAAGCAGCAAATAAGTGCATACTCTATTAACGCCAGCGCGTGGGCAGACCTTATTGAAAAGGTTAAAGTAACTCTTTCCTTTGACCTATACTCGGGCAACGACTGGTCGAAAAGTTCCGGCAAATTTACCTCATTCAACCGACTACTGGCCTCGCGGCATGGACATTTGGGGTACATGGACTATTTCACCGATATGCAGATGGGAGAAGTGGCATGGACGGGGATTGTGGATATGTACCTTAGGGTGGATTACATTTTCAGCCCAAAGGCTGATATTCAAGCCCGAATAAACAAATTTTCAATGGAAAAACCATACCTCCCTCCTTACGCAGGACAGGACGCTGAAAAGGTTGACAAAAGGTTGGGAAATGAGATAAGCATTCTGTTGAATTACAAACCAGCCAGGAATATTGCCATACAAACCGCATGGATGCTCATGTTGCCTACAGAAACGCTCAAACGACTCCAAGGCGATAACACGAGGCTCTCCCATTTCGGGTATATTTCACTTCTATTCACCCCAAATTTCTTCACCTATTCAAAACCGGAAACTCAACCTTAAAAATGAACAAAAGGCATCGTTGGTTGTTTCTGCACATAAACGGGTGTATAAAATGATTCAGGATATTCTTGCATTACTAACGGTTGCAGCAGCCATATTTTACACGCTGTGGAGTTTTGCCCGTATCATTTTCCCTTCCAAGAAGCATCCTAATAATCACTGTGCCGGTTGCCTTGGGGGGTGCGAACTGTCGGAACTTAAAAAAATGTACTCCCGACAGGTTTAAATGGTTTTTCAGGATGAAAAACATTAGAATCATACTCTCTGTCGCCCTTTCGGCTTACATGCTTCTGGCTATGGGAGGTTTTGCTCTTTACAAGCACTTATGTGGTTGTCAGGGCAAGGAGTACACCACTGTGCTGCCGGATAAGGGTTGCTGTTCCCACGCTACGGAAACGAATTCGTGCCATTCTCATGATCATCATCAATCCAATGCCGGGGAGAACGATGAACCGTGCCATTGCAAAACACAAGTTGAATTTTTCAAGGTGGATAATACAGAAGTGAGCCAACAGATTGCCACCTCCTTCAACCATTTTCAGCAAATCCTTTTAAAATCATTAATAGTCAATTTTGATTTTGACTTTCTTTCTGATATCAAATTAATTTTCAACAACAAAGAAGACCCTCCTCCCCTTTCGGGAAAGTTAATATTAATACTCCATCAACGTTTAAAAATCCCCATCCTACTTTCATAACCATTGTCAATAGGGGGAATGGTTCACTTTCTCTATGGCTTTTTATTAGCCATCCCCTATAGTTGATGTTTTACAAATCACACATCCGATTATGAAAGTAAAGTTAATCATACTCTTCAGTATGGCCCTGATTCCAATGGCGAGCATGGCACAAACCATTGAGGGGCATATTATGGAGAAAGAAATGGACGGAACGGAAGTTCCGCTCATTGGCGCCAACGTGTATTGGGATGGGACAACTATTGGCACCACTACTGATGGCCTCGGACAATTCTCGTTGAGCCGACCCAATGGCACTTCCAAACTGATAATCAGCTTCGTGGGTTATAAACCCGACACCATTTTCGTAAGTTCAAACCAAACCCACGTACACCACACGATTAGCAGACCCGTTGAAATGGAAGGCGTTGTAGTGGAAGGGATGGCACCGGGAGCCCATTTTGACAGGCTAAGCCCGATACAAACTCAGAATATTACCAAGAACGAGCTCAAACGGGCAGCTTGCTGTAACCTATCTGAAAGTTTTGAAACCAACGCCTCGGTAGATGTTAACTATAGCGATGCCGTTACCGGTGCAAAGCAGATTCAACTGCTGGGCCTGGCCGGAGTTTACAGTCGCATTCAGATTGAAAACATTCCGGCCCTCAGGGGATTGGCAAGCACATTCGGGCTCAGCTACGTACCGGGTTCATGGATGGAATCCATACAGATTTCCAAGGGTACTGCCTCGGTGGCCAATGGTTACGAAAGCATTACCGGGCAAATCAACGTTGAGTTCAAAAAGCCGTGGGACGAGGAGAAGTTCTTTGTGAATGGCTATGCCAACAGCCTTGGAATGGCGGAAGCAAGCACTAATCTGAGTTTTGAAGTAACCCCTAAGATTACGGGAATGGTTCTGGCACATGTCGAAAACATGAGCATGGAAGTGGACCATAACCACGATTCGTTCCTCAACCATCCGTTGGTACAGCAGTACCATGTACTGAACCGTTGGAGGTATAAGGGCGATAACTTTGAGTCTCAGGTTGGACTTCGTCTGCTTTCCGAGAACAGGGTTGCGGGTCAGATGAAAAACGAAAACACGCCCAATCCCTTTTCCATTGATATCGGTACGAGGCAATATGAGAGTTTTGTAAAGGTGGGGTACATATTCGACCGACCGAACACCTCGTTGGGTTTAATTACAACGGCTAATGCGCATGAACAGAATTCATCGTTTGGGCCTGCCATTTACAATGGCCTTCAGCAAACCCTCTATGCCAACCTTGTATTCGTCACCTACGTGGGACGGACTAATCATGGTTTGAAAACCGGGTTAAGCTTTAACTACGATAGCTACAAGGAAAGGCTAAATGCTTCGGATTTCAATCGCGATGAGATTGTCCCGGGAGCATACCTGGAGTACACGTACAAATGGATGGAAGACCTAACCCTGATGGCAGGGTTGCGGATGGACCACCACAACCTGTATGGCAACTTGCTCACCCCTCGGATACATTTACGGTATCAACCCATAAAACAGATTACCATCAGGGCAAGTGCCGGCAAGGGTTATCGAAGCCCCAACATCCTGGCTGAAAATATGTTCCTATTAGCCAGCTCACGCCATATGGTTTTTCTCGAAGATATAGGCATGGAGGAGGCGTGGAATATGGGCGTGAACCTCACACAACGTTACAAATTATGGAGTAATGAACTGACCATCAGTGCTGATTACTACCGCACCGACTTTATCAATCAGCTCATTGTGGATTTGGACAGGAGTCCGGGCAGCGTGTTCTTTTACAACCTCCACGGCAAATCGTACTCCAACAGCTACCAGGTCGAAGCGAGCTACTCTCCCATCGACAGGCTGGATTTGATGCTGGCATACAGGTACAACGACGTACAAAGTACAACAAATAACGTACTGACGGAGAAGCCCTTGGTTAGCCGCTACAAGGCATTCCTGTCCACGAGTTACAAAACCAGATTGCGAAAATGGCAGTTTGACTATACCGTACACCTTAACGGTGGTGGGAGGCTCCCCAGTACAAGCCATTTACCGGAAGAATTCCAAAGAGGAGATTCGTTTCCTGCATTCGTAACCATGAATGCACAGGTTTCGAAATACTTTAGGCATTGGGAAGCCTATCTGGGCGTTGAAAATTTAACATCATACACTCAAAAGGACCCCATTATTTCGCCCGAGAATCCATATAGTCCATTTTTCGATGCATCCATGGTGTGGGGACCATTAACCGGACGGAAATTCTACTTAGGATTTAGATATACATTAACCAAATAACACTTAACACAATGAAAACAATAGAGCTAAAAATTCCCAATTTGAAATGCATGGGTTGCGTAAATACCGTGCATAGCAATCTGAAGAAAATGGATGGAGTTGTTAATGTGGACTCCAATCTATCGACCAAAACCACTGTTGTTGAGTATGACGAGAATATAATTACTCCCGAAGCAATGGTGAAAACTCTTGGTTCCATCGGATATCCCGTGGAATAGCACTTTATCTATTAATCTTTAAATCATAACATTATGAAAACTATGAAAGCAATAGCAGCATTGTTTGCGACCATGCTGCTCGTTTCAAACTTTAGTTTTGAAACCATGGCTCAAAAGAGCAAAGACCTAAAAACTGTAGTCATCGAGGCATCCATGGAGTGCAACTCGTGTAAGGCCAAGATTGAAAAGAATGTTGCCTTTGAAAAAGGGGTAAAAGATTTGAACGTAAATCTTGATACCAAACGGGTTACCATCACTTATCAGAATGGCAAAAACAGCGATGAGCAGCTGGCCAAAGCCATTGCCGACCTGGGCTACACAGTAAAAATTGTGAAGGATAATCCCTCCAAGGATTGCGATGCCAAATCCAACGAAAAGAGCAAAGAGTGTGATACCAAATGCACCGACACTCCGAAAAAAGGTGATAAGTGTAATGACAAATAAAGAGTTGGATAATAATGAGGGAGGCTGTGCTCTATGGAACACAGCCTCCTTTTCATTTGATTATCGCACAAACTACTGTTTGGGAATATTCTCAAGCACCTCTAACAACAGCTTCCAAAACTTATCTGTAGTTTCAATGTTCAGCCTTTCATCAGGCGAATGGGCACCCTTAATGGTGGGGCCAAATGAAATCATGTCCAAACCGGGATACTTTTCGAGGAAAAGCCCACACTCCAGTCCGGCATGAATTGCTCTCACTATTGGCTGATTTTTAAATAGTTTGGTATAGGCCTTTTTGGTAATCCTTAGTATTTCCGAATCGGTATTGGGTGTCCACCCCGGGTATCCGTCGCCATGCACAACGCTGGCGTTGGCCAATCGGAAAACGCTCTCAACCATATTGGCAATGTCGGTTTTTGCCGAATCGATGGAGCTTCGCTGGCTGGTGGAAACCAAAATCTGATTGTCCTGAATGAACTTAACAGAAGCCAAATTGGTTGACGTTTCCACCAATCCGGGAATCTGGCTGCTCATGGCAATCACCCCATGGGGACATGCATACAGAGAGTTGAGCAGGTCAAAATGGGTTGGCTCATCGATAATCCCTTCGGGCATGGGGGCCGATTCGATGGAAATCTTTAAATTGGGTTCGGTTACATGCAATTCATTATGTACATTTTTTATAAATGCATTAAGCATTCCCAGCATTTCAGCCTCGTCGGCCTCGTGAATAACAAAATGGGCAAAAGCTTCACGCGGAATTGCATTGCGAAGGTTCCCCCCTTCAATTGAAGCCAGACGCAAATCGAACTTATTGGTACCCTTCCATAGGAATCGGTTGATTATTTTTATTGAATTGCCCAGCCCCTTATCGATATCATCGCCGCTATGTCCTCCCTTCAATCCGGTAACGGATAGCCTATATGCCTTGTAGTTGCTTGGAACTTTTTCCAACTCGTATGCAAAGGTTACTGTTGTGTCAATTCCACCTGCACAACCAATAAACAGTTCACCCTCATCCTCGGAGTCGAGATTGATCAGAATTTTTGATTTAAAGAAATCGGGTTTCATCTCAAAAGCTCCTGTCAGCCCGGTTTCCTCATCTACCGTGAAAAGGCATTCAAGTGGGCCATGCTTAATGGTATCGGAGGCAAGGATGGCCAATTGTGCTGCAATGCCAATGCCATCATCGGCACCAAGAGTGGTCCCCTTTGCTTTTACCCACTCCCCATCAACGTATGCATTGATGGGGTCCACATTGAAATCGTGATTGACATCGCTGTTCTTCTCGCAAACCATATCAACATGGCATTGTAATACTACGGATTGCAAGTTTTCCATTCCTTTTGTAGCAGGCTTTCGGATAAGGATATTGCCAATCTCGTCGCGAATTGTCTCCAGCTTATGCCTTTGGCCAAATTCCATAAGGTATTGGATAATCTTTTCCTCTTTCTTCGAAGGTCTTGGGATTTGGAGTATTTCATGGAAATATTTCCAAATTTCTGCGGGTTTTAGGTTAACAATTTGACTCATGATTTTGCATTTTTATGAGAGGTAAACATAGTACATAATATACTGCTGCGCAAAAATTGGGTTTATTTTTTAAGCTTGTATTGGGTATTTTTTTTACTTACTTTTGCCATCATTTTAACTTTTTACAGAATTTTGTTCTATTATCTGGTTATGAAATGCCTATGGCTAAAAAATCAATTGCTATATGCTTTGCCGAAAGTCACAAAGCATGTTCTGTTAATAAGAATCATTAACTATATAGCTGATACATTTATTGATTAGATAGTTAGTACAACATAGCGACAAAACTCTGAAAAGCATAACATGATTCCGTTTTACAATTTAGGCAGACTGCAATGATTGAAGAAGGTGAACTAAAACATCTGTTGCTAATCGCTATCAACTCAGCATACAGGGCAGGTGCTTTAATTATGGAAGTATATAATTCCGGCAATTTTCAGGTTAATCTAAAATCGGATGCCACACCATTAACGCTGGCCGATAGGAAAGCCAACACCGAAATAGTTGACTCGTTGATGAAGACCCGCATTCCCGTTCTAAGCGAGGAAGGTAGAAATTTGCTTTACGAAGAGAGGAAAGGTTGGGAGTATTTCTGGCTGGTTGACCCTTTGGATGGCACTAAAGAATTTATAAAACGTAATGGCGAGTTTACTGTAAATATTGCACTCGTTTACAACGGATTCCCTATTATGGGTGTCGTTTTTGTTCCGGTTCTTGAACAATTGTACTTTGGCATTAAAAATATCGGTTCCTTTAAAATCGACAATTTTGTTGGTGAGTTACAGGGTATCGCCGAGTTAGACAAGCTGATAAGCCAATCGCCAAAATTGCCCCTGCCTAAGCAGGATAAGGATTTTATCATTGTAACGAGTCGCTCGCACCCCACTGACGAAACCCAAAAATATATCGATAAGCAAAAGTTGCTACACCCTGCCGTTAAGACCATTGCCAGGGGTTCGTCATTAAAAATTTGCATGGTGGCCGAAGGGCAGGCAAATGTTTACCCCCGCTATGGGGTAACTACCGAATGGGATACTGCCGCCGGGCAGGCAATTGCAGAGAATGCAGGGGTACAGGTACTTTCGCTTGAAGATGGGAAACGGTTGAGGTACAATAAGGAGAACCTGGAGAATCCCTTTTTCATAGTCAAATTGTCCGACGATATCGTTTCGTAGTCATTAATCCTCATGGTGATAAAAAAGACCTTTAGGGAGAATGAGCTAAAGGGCTTTTAAAAAATTATGAGAACAAATTTAGAGTTTTAATTTCCGCTCGATATCCTCCACCTGCCCCTTGAAATGCTTATCGGTGTCAATCAGGTTGTTCACCGTTTTACATGCATAAAGCACCGTAGCATGATCCTTATTACCAATCAAACTGCCAATGGTAGAAAGCGATGATTTGGTAAGGTTTTTGGAGAAGTACATGGCAATTTGCCGGGCCTGAACAATTTCGCGCTTACGCGTTTTGGAGTGCAAAACATCGTTGGGTAGCCCAAAATAATCGCATACTACCTTCTGTATAAAATCGATGGATATCTCGCGCTTGGTATTCTTCACCAGCTTATCGATGATTTCCGAAGCCAGCTCAATGGTTATCTGTTTGCGGTTAAGAGTTGACTGGGCCAGCAATGATATGAGCGCTCCCTCAAGTTCGCGTATGCTATTGGTTATGTTGGAGGCCAAATATTCAATCACATCCTCTCCCATTGTTATACCATCCTTGTAAAGTTTTTGGTTTAGGATAGCCACCCTCGTTTCAAAATCTGGAACCTGCAAATCTGCCGAAAGGCCCCACTTAAAACGCGACAACAATCGCTGCTCAAGCCCTTGTAGCTCAATGGGTGGTTTATCGGAAGTCAGTATGATTTGTTTTCCTGATTGATGGAGATGATTAAAGACATGGAAAAAGGTATCCTGAGTTCTGTCTTTACCAGCGAATTCGTGTACATCATCTATTATTAACACATCTATCATTTGATAGAAATGTAAAAAATCGTTGGTATTATTGGTGCGGATGGCCTCAACAAACTGTGTTTGAAATTTTACCGCATTGACGTAGAGCACAACTTTCTCGGGCTGCTTTTCCTTAATGTGAATACCAATGGCCTGAGCCAGATGCGTTTTGCCCAACCCTGAGTTACCGTAAATAAATAGCGGGTTGAATGCTGTTTTGCCGGGAGCATCGGCCACCGCCAATCCGGCCGAACGTGCTAACCTATTACATTCACCCTCAACAAAATTAGCAAATGTATTGTCGGAATTGAGCTGTGGGTCAACGTGTAGCTTTTTTATCCCGGGAATAACAAATGGATTTTTGATAGCGTATTCTTGCCCGCCCATAGGCATATTGAGGGGTTTATTCCTAAGCTCTGTTTTGTTTTGAGTAGGTAAAACAACGGTTACAGGTTTGTTGCTTGATACCCAGTTGGCCTCCATCACTACGTTGTACTCAAGTTTGGCCTCAGGCCCCAACTCCTTGCGTAGCGTTTTGCGAAGGATGTCGATAAATTGTTCTTCTAAATATTCGTAGAAAAATGGACTGGGTACTTGTATAGTCAAAATATCCTTGTCGAGTTTAACAGGTACGATGGGCTCAAACCATGTTTTAAAACTAACGGGTGGGACATTATCCTTAATAATTTCTAAACAACTACCCCAAACATCCTGAAAATCACGAGCCATTATATAAAAAAGATGAATAGATAAATAATTATTTAATCTTTTGTTTGCTGAACAAATATGTGGAAAATAAATGAAAAAAAAAAAGGAAAACAACCCAAAATTCTATTTCATGTTTAATGTTTTAATATTCATTGAAATAATTTTTTTTCTTTTTTTTCACTTTAACTATCTTTCACAGCATCTGATTATTATGCAATAAATTGTCCTAAAAAGTTGTAATCTAACCTATTGTTAAGTAAAGGTTAAACAAAAAGCTAAAAAAGTAGAAGAAGTTTTTTATTATTGGGGTTGATTAGCAAGGCAATAAAGACATCTTACTCTATATCATAACTTTAAAATTTCCTAACGTCAAAACTATCTCTAAACTATTTTTTACTCTTTTTCGATCCAAAAACTGAGAAGTGTACATAGCGATTTGGATGCTCCTTCATGTCCTCTAATAGTATTTCCAAATTGCGCGAAGCGTTGGACAGGTTATAATATAGAGTGTCATTGTTGACCAACAATCCAACGGAACCCTCTCCCCTATTAATCCTATCAACAATGTGATTAAAAGAGTGTATGGCCGAATCGGCCTGTATAAGAGTTGAGGCAATATTCGACCGGGTAAGCGAATCGCTTATGGAAGAAAAATTTTGAATGATGTTGGTTATGGCTACGCTATTTTCCTCCAGGTTTTTCGAGATTGATTTCACGTTGACAATGATATCGTTCAACGAGCCGTTTTCCTTAAGCATAACATCAAGACCTGCAGAAATCCTTTCAATATTTTCCAGGGATGCTGTTAGCGATTGAATGCTATGATCGATATTAGTTCTATTCTCATAGTTAAAAACCTTCTGTATAATATCCATCACCTTGTGCACATCATCCATTAATTTCTCTGCCTTCTCCTTGACGGGAACCATCTCATGCATAAGCTGGTCAATCAATCCGGTTTCAATGGATGAAAGTAATGTATCGCCCGATTTATGAAATCCATCGCTGGCCGCAACTTCCAACTTGATTGCCTTTCCTCCCATAATATTGTCGCTCACCAGCTTGGCAATGGAATTAATCGGTACCGGGTATTTCTTTTTAATTATCATTGTTACTAAAAGCCTTCCCGTGTGTCCTTCCTCAAAACGAATGCCCTTAACCGTTCCTACTTTATATCCACTTATGGTAACATTATCCGTTTGTTTAAGCCCATCGATACGTGAATAGATTGCATAGAATGTATTCGTCCTGGAAAAAATGTCTTTCCCCTTTAAAAAGTTAATCCCCCAAAAAAGGACGGCAAGAGTAATGGTTGCAAAAATGCCAATTTTAGCCTCTCTGGTAATTTTCATATAAGGTCGATATTTACATTATTTGTCACTAACAACTTGATTCAATGGAACCTGCTTTCCATCGCGAAAGGCTACTATGAACGCATCGGGAAACAGCTCGCGAATTTGCCTATTGAACTCCAGCGCTTCGCCATAATTCTTCTTACTCCCTATTAAATACTTAAATACACCATCTACAACGTACTCTTCGATGCCATCGAGATTTTTAAAATAGGGAGAATTGAGTGGAATCTGCTTACCCGAAGCGGTAATCTGCACCTTAAATTGCACTCCCGTTGACGTAGAGGAGGTTTCCGGTTGATTTTTGCTTTCGGGTTGAGGAGGGTTTATTTTGGGCGATGGAGTATTGCTGGCAGAACCGGTATGGTTTCTATCGAAATAAGTTTCAGTACTGCTGATGCTTCGAGCTTCTATCCGGTTTTTATAGTCTCTAAATGCTCTAAATATGGCTGAAGCCAGGTAATCCTGCCCATTTTCGGTGATTAAAAACTCCTCTTCAGCTGCATTACTTAAAAACCCCAACTCCACCAGTACACTAGGCATAGATGCTTTCCATAGTACCAAAAATCCTGCCTGTTTCACCCCCCTATCCTTCCTCTTAACCCTATCGCGAAATTCATCCTGCAGCAAACTGGCCACAATTAGGCTTTGATCTAAAAACGAATGCTGCATAAGGTTGAAAATGATAAAGGATTCGGCAGAATTAGGATCGTACCCCTCATACTTGGTGGTATAGTCATCCTCGTAGGCAATAACCGCATTCTCGCGCATGGCCACATCCAGGTTTTCTTCCGATTTATGCAATCCCATAACGTACGTTTCAGCACCAAATGGTGCCTTGCTGGGATTAGCATTGCAATGAATGGATATTAACAAATCGGCTCCGCTCTCGTTTGCGAATTTAGTGCGTTCGTCCAACCCCACAAACACATCCTCTGTTCGCGTGTAAAGCACCTCTACATCTTTGCAATGGGTAGTGATATACGATCCAACTTTTAGCGCCACTGCAAGGGTTATATCCTTTTCAAACGCTTTCTTCCCCCTTGCACCCGAGTCTTTTCCTCCATGCCCGGCGTCAATCACCACTTTCTTAATACGATATACATCGGTGGGATTGGAGAATGTAACGTGGGAGGAAAACAGCAACCACGCAAATACTATAAACCCCAATGATTTCGTTTGAACTGTTAGGTATTTTATTATTGCAGGCATGAACCTCAAGGACTGAAATTTTAGTAGATTTGAGCCAAAATTCATTTTATCATCTTACAAAAGTAGTACATAATTGCATTTGAAATATTTTATTACCCTAATTATTGCAATTTTTACAACCAATCCACTATGTTACTC
>JAKQEF010000157.1 GCA_029558675.1 Bacteroidota bacterium
CCCCTGTAAAATCTTTAATCTCAATGGTGTAAAATCCATATTTAAGTCCGGGGAATGTGAATTGAGAGTTCGTTGTACTTTGCCACGGGCTATCCAACTCCTTAATTCGGTAAGAATAGTGTTTATCGGGGTAATCAAAAATATAGGGGGCCGAGAAATGGACAGTGACATTATTGATATTCCAACTTGTGGTGAGCTCTTTGGTGGGGTATAAATGGGTTACCGAGCGGTTGTTCCTGCCATAAAAGTTCACTTTGTCAATGGTAAGGCCTCTGCCCGTGTAGCCCTGACCTGTAATCGAAAGGTTGTAGCTGTCGAGCCCCTCAGGGGTAGGGATGATTATTGTATTGTCACTCAGTTTAATAATGTTAATATTGTGTTGAGGAAGGGTAATGTTTTTCAGCCGAATCTCGTACAGCTTTTTTGCTGAGAAATCGATGCCTATCTCAAAAAGGGCAATCCTATCCTCCATGACAAACCAGTACTCATTCTTTTGATGTATGCATATCTGAATGGCACTACGGTATTCGCCAATGTCGGTTGACAATGGTTCGATAACGGTAAAATCATTGCGTACGTTGTCGTAAGTATATATATTTTCTGATGTGGTGAAAACCACCCTGTTGTTAATTTTGAAAACCTTGAGGTTTAGTTTTTCATTGTTAATGCTTGGAAAGTAGGTTGTTCTCTGTGCTTGTTTCCAATCATCTGATATCTCAACCCTGAATATCCCTTTCTGATGGTGCGAAGCCCAGATATAGCCAAGGTAATCGACCTCTATGTATCGCGATGGTTCTATAAAGTTGTCCGGTTTTGAGTAGAACTGCCAATGGTTAGAGTTGTCCTTTTTGAAAATAACAATGCCTGTATAGGTGCCGCAAAGCAAATAATCGCCAAGGGTAGTATAACTCCATCCACCGGTAACGGTGGATAGCTGCCTGAGATTCTCGCCATCAACCACGAAAGTCCCATCGTTGTGTCCGCAAATAATCTGATTCTCAAACTCATTCAGTGACCATACCTGCCCCTGACTCTTTTCAACCAATCTAATGTTGCTGAAATTGTAAAGCCAATCCTTTTTGCCCACGTCGGTAACAAACAGGCCATGATTTGTGCCTAAGTATATCTTATCGCCTTGCTTCAGCATAGCATAGATGGTGCCAATGGCACCATTTTGGGTTTTGTAGTGGGTGTAGGCAGAGGAAAGGTTGATGAAGTTAACCCCCTCGTCCAGGCCAACCCAAAGCCCTCCATCCTGACCGACATGAAGCGATAGGATAGTATTGTTCTGTAAGCCGTTATTGGTATTGAACCGGCTTAGTATTTCCCCTTTGCCGTTGGTTATGATCAACCCGTTGAGTATGCTTCCGAAAGCATAGGTTGAATCGTTAACCTGTTTTGCTGAATTGCACAGGTAGGTTGAAAGGAATGAAGAAGCTTCGGAGTTGAAGTGGTTGAAAGTTAATCCATTGTATAGGTAGATACCAAGGTTATCTGTACATACCATCCATTGCCCATCGTTCCGGGGTATGATGGCATGCACCTTTTTGCCTGCGAAAATATCGCTGTTGGGTATAAATTTTAGATCACCATTCTCAAGCCGATATAGCCCTTTCTCGAAAATTTGGGTGATGAAATACCCCCCGACCTGATGTAAAAAGAGCATGGGAGCAGGGGACGTTACCTTGGTTATACTTGTGCCATTGTATTGGTATATTGCCGTAAAGGATTGAAAGTAGATAACCCTGTTATGTAAATAAATTTTCCATATTTCATCGTTTTTCTCAATTTCAGTCAGGGCCGAAAGGGAGTGGTACTCTAAAATCCCCGAGGCGTTGGGCTGCCAATAGCCAAAATCTTCGAACGATCCGGTGTAGATAATCCCGCTGCTATCGGCTAAAACCGACCTGCAGGGCATTCTGTCGGTTAGCGGGTATTTTGTCCATTGAATACCATTGAATTCTATAAGTCCCTCGGAGTTGGCTAGGTAAATCAGCTGAGTAACCGGATTTTGCGCTATGCACCAATTCTGGTTGTGAAGATTAAAGGTATTGGTTATATATGGAGTAAATTCTTGATAATTCGATTTGTACGAATTCAATTCCCTGCTCTGAACCGAGAAGAAAAGCACGACAAAAACAACCTGTAGGGTAAAGTACCTCATAGTTTGCAAAGGTATGATTATGGACTGTACAACGCCTCTAAAGTTACACTTTTTAAAAACCTTATACTAATTGCTGCCAATGAAAAATTGGAAATAATCAACGTGTTTCAAAACTTATGAATGGATTTACCTTTGAAAGGAAGTATTGAGGCAATGCCATATTTCTTCGAAGGTGCGAGAGAATATTTTCAGAATTCTAAAAAGTCTGTCATAGTTGAATATTGTTTACCCTAAGCAGGGTTCAAACCCCCGTCGAGGTTAGTCTAAAGTCCCGTTCAGCCACACAGTCAACATGGAAAAACCGCCCGGCAAAATTCATGGTAAAAAATATGGGATAATGAAAAATTGGTTATCTTTGCATCCGTTATTGAGTTCGGGGTGTGGCGCAGTTGGCTAGCGCACTTGCATGGGGTGCAAGGGGTCGGATGTTCGAGTCATCTCACCCCGACAAAAAGGGTAGCTGTTATAAGTGGCTACCCTTTTTTAATAGGTTATTGTCGGCTATTCGGTTTTACTATCTAGATTACTATCCCCAAAACGGTAACGTCGTCCACCTGTTCGTGGTGATTGTTCCCATAACCCATCCATTCATCAAAGGCCTTTTCCAATTCTATCCCTTGCTCTTTTATTGGCAATGACGATGTTTTGAAAAGAAGTTGTTTAAATCCGCTCCTAAACCCAAATTTTTTGCCCTGTACCCCTCCGAACTGATCGGCGTATCCATCGGAAAAGAGAAAAATTCTATCGCCTGAATAAAGTTGAATTTCATGTTCCGTAAAATCTTCCATATGCATATGCAAGGCAACAGGCATAGGGTTAGGCTTAATCTCCTCGAAAGCATACTTCATGTCCATACCTGTGGCCAGATTGTTGGATCTGAAAATCCAAAGGGGATTATGTGCTCCCGCCCAGAGGCACTGCTTGGTTTTGGTATTGATTGAAGCAATGCTCATGTCCATTCCGTCTTTTTGCGATTTTTTCGAATAGGTTTGTTTTAAAGCACTGATAATGTATGATCGTAGTGCGCTGAGGATAAGGCTGGGGTTGATAACATCACCCTTCATAACAATTTCGTTAAGAAAAGAAATGCCAAGCATACTCATAAAAGCTCCCGGCACGCCATGCCCCGTACAGTCGGCAACTGTAACTATCAGCCACTCCTTAACTCTGGTTGCCCAATAGAAATCGCCCGAAACAATGTCCTTAGGCCTAAACATGATGAAGTACGAATGAATGCCATA
>JAKQEF010000160.1 GCA_029558675.1 Bacteroidota bacterium
TTCCTTTTTAAGTCCGGTAATCTCTTCAAAAGTTTTATTAATATCAGTGAACAGAAAATCTTTAGGTTCTCCGTTGCTGTCAGTCACAAGATTATGCAAAGCAAATCCCTGTGCCATATTGTCGAAAAGCATTTTATAGCGCTTCTCACTTTCAGCAATTTTAATGGCCGAGAGGGTTGAGTTGGTATTGTCATGTAAAGTAAGTACGACTCCTTGCAGCACATTGTTCTCGTTGTAAATGGGCGATGCGCTAACAGAGGCATACACTATTGGTGTTGCTTCATGCTTCACGGGGATTTCAATGTTAACCTCCAGGGTACGCTGCTGGATGAGCACATCGGAGACCAGGTTATCGAGACTCAACAATTGCTGTGTGATTTTATTTATAGGTTGGCCAATAGAATCGATTTCAGATATACCCAGTAGGGTTTCGGCCTTACTATTCATTTTGACCACTATCCCGTCTAAATCAGTGGTAACAATGCCATCGGCCACGCTGCTGAGTATGGTATGAAACTCTCTGTAATAAGAGCTGAGCTTACGCTCTTCCATAAGCGATTGTAAAAAGGCAGCTTTTCTTAAATAGTAATGGTGTGTAAATACACCCAATGATAGGAATATAATAAGCAATATAGTGACGAAGGTAGTAATTAATAGGTTAGCAGCTATGGCATTGTATATCTCTTTGTATTCGACTGCTGTAATATAGAACCAATTGTTTATCCCAACCGGTGCAACGTATGCCAGTAATTTTTCATTTTCTACATTGTATGTTTCTCCAAATCCGGGGAAAGATCCATGATCCAAAAGTTTTTTCATACTTTTATCCGGTATCACCATCCCCTCAAGGCCCCGTAAAAACACCAACGAATCGTCTTCGATTCTAAAAATAAAACTATTGGCCATTCTTGCTCCTGTAAGCTGTTTGTCTAAAAGCGAATTGATATCTTCGTCGAGATTAATTCTGAAAATAATTACAGAATTCACCCGATTGGAAGAATTTTTAATGGGAGCAATATAGTCGATGTGGGTAGTGCTGTGTAGGTGGCATTGGTAGAAGTCAGTAAAGAGGCTTTCTCCTGTTGCCACTGATTTTTTCACGAAATCGAGGGTAGTATCGTCAAGGTATTCCAGGGGCTCACCCTTATTAATAAGAATCTTTCCATCGGTATCTGTAATTATGATATTGGCATATATGTCGTTGGCATTGGAGAGTTTAATCCTTTCCTCTATAATAGCTTTTAACTCATCATTCGATGTATGGCTAAGCCATGCCGAAAGAGTATTGGATACATAAGGACATTGAGAGAACAGATTTAAATCGGCCAATCTAGCATGATGCCAGTTTACAAATTGTTTGATTTTTATTTCAGCCAACTCTTTAATATCATCCTTTTGGTGCATAAGGTTATGCTTCTTTTGCCTTTGGTACACCAATGTTGACCCCAGAATGGTTAGAAAAACCAGAATAAACCAAACCACAACCACTTTTTTTAAGTGATTGTAACGTTTTGTTAGAGAAGGTAAACTTATCATAACGATGGAAATTATGGTGTGGTTAAAGTTACTAATGTACCTATTTCATTTTTATCTCCAATAGATATTATTAGAAAAAAATGCATTAAATGCATTTGACAATTACCTGCCTGTAGGATTTCAATACCGTATAACCGTTGGTCTTGTTTATAATACTATTTTTTACACTGCAAAAAAAGCTGCCTTTTTAGGCAGCTTTTTTGTATGTGTAATGTAATCAAGAAATTACATAAGTCCTCTCTTTTTCAGCAGGGCCTCGGGATTGGGATCTGCGCCCCTAAATTTGCGATATAGCACATCCGCTTTTTCGGTGCTGCCCTTTTCCAGTACAAACTCGCGGAAACGATTTGCCGTTGCAGGATCAAAAATATTTCCCGTCTCCTTAAATGCTTGGTAAGCATCAGAATCGAGTACCCCCGACCATATATAGCTATAGTATGAACTGGAGTAGCCACCGCTAAATATATGCTGGTAGTAGGTGCTGCGATACCTTGGAATTATTTCGTCAATAAGCCCGATTTTCTGCATCGCATTCTGTTCAAAAGCCATTACATCCTGCACTCCGTCCGATTCTATTGTATGATACATCATATCAAGGATGGCTGCAGCCAAGTATTCAGTGGTGATAAATCCCTGATTAAAGGTTTCGGTTGCCTCCATCTTTTTAATCAGCTCATCAGGCATGGGCTCTCCTGTTTGGTAATGGAATGCATACATTTTGAGAAATTCAGGATCGGTGCACCAGTTTTCCATTATCTGCGATGGCAGTTCAACAAAATCGCGTGGAACATTGGTCCCTGCAAGCCGTGGATAGGTTACCTTGGATAGCAATCCGTGCAACCCATGGCCAAATTCATGGAAAAATGTGCTGGCCTCGTCAAGTGAAAGGAGGGCCGGAGTGTCGCCCGAAGGGCGAGTGAAATTGCAAACCAGCGTAACAATGGGTGTAATGAATTCTCCATCTCTGGTAATGTACTGATCGCGATAGCTGGTCATCCAGGCACCGCCCCTTTTGCTTTCGCGAGGATGAAAGTCCAGGAACAGTATGCCTATATGTTGGTTATCAGCACCTTTTACTTCATAAGCTTCAGCTTCGGGGTGGTAGAGCGGTACATCGGATAGTTTCTCGTATTTTAGCCCATATAACTTTTCGGTTAAATGGAATATTCCCTTCTTAACATTTTCTAATGGGAAATAGGGCTTCAACATTTCCTCGTCCAGGTCGTATTTCGCTTTTCTTATTTTTTCGGTGTAGTACCACCAATCCCACGAAGCCAATTTGAATTTGCTCCCTTCCTTATCAATCATTTTTTGTATATCGTAAGCTTCAGCCTTTGCACGGTTGATGGAAGGACTCCACAATTTCATGAGAAAATCGTTGACCGTTTCGGGTGTTTTGGCCATATTGTCTTCCAAAACAAACTGTGCATGGCTTTTATACCCCAGTAGTTGTGCGCGTTCCAGTCGAAGGGCAACAATTTCTTTGATTATCTCCTTGTTGTCGTATTCATTGTTGTTATTGCCACGCATAAAATATCCGCGGAAAAGGTTTTCACGAAGGTCCCTGTTCTCGGCGTATTGCAGGAAGGGTATCCAGCTGGGATTGTGCAGGGTGAATACCCATTTCCCATCCTTACCACAGGCGGTAGCGCTCTCGGCGGCAGCAGCAACGATGGCATCGGGTAATCCGGCCAAATCCTTTGCATCGTCAATTACCATCTGAAATCCATTGGTTTCGGCAAGGACATTGTCGCCAAATTTGAGGGTAAGTGTGGATAGTTTTTCGTTGATTTCGCGAAAACGCTGCTGCTTTTCTTCGAGTAAATTGGCTCCTCCTCTTACAAATTCGTTGTATATTCTACTGAGCAGCATTTGCTGTTCTGCATTCAGATCAAGTTCATCCTTTTTCTCATACACCGATTTTATGCGCAGAAAGAGCTTTGGATTAAGGTTAATATCATCCATGTGGCTACTAAGCATGGGCGCAATGGTTTGTGCAACAGCCTGAAGTTCAGGACTTGTATTGGCTGAAGTCAGAGGGAAAAAGATATTTGCAACATTTATTAAAAGCCTGCCACTATACTCAAATGGTAAAATGGTATTCTCAAATGTTGGATCATTTTCATCTGTGAGAATGGCTTCAATTTCAACTTTTTGCTGCTTCATGGCTTCAGCAAAGGCCGGCTCAAAGTGCTCTACCTTAATCTTTTCAAAAGGAGGGATTCCAAATGGAGTATCGAATGGCGATAGTAAAGGGTTTGCATCCTTTTTACATGATGCCATGGATAAACAAAATCCAATAGAAACAGTAAACATGACAATTTTTTTCATAATTAGCATTAATTTTGAAATGATATAACTCATTGGGTTGATTGTAATCTGCAAAAAAACGCAGCAATATACAAAAAAATAGAGTATAATTACAACCGGTTAATATAACTTTCCTTTGTTAAATTAAATGTTATTAAAATAACAGTGTTTGTATGTTAACAAATAAATTATAACTTTGTGGCAGGTTTTTAAGGGTTAAAGTGTTGTTGTACTTATTCTAGATTATTAAATATATTAAGTTTGGGTTATGAAAATAAGAGAGGTTGCCGATATTGTTCAAGGGGTAGTGCTGTCAGCTGATGATATGCTTGACCATGAGGTAGAGTATGCCTTTGCCTCGGATTTGATGAGCGATGTGCTTACTATTCCTACCGAAAAATTAGTGCTTATTACTGGGTTGTCTAATATTCAGACAGTTAGAACTGCTGAAATGGCTGATGTACAATGCGTGGTTGTTGTTCGGAACAAAAAAGTTACCAATGAAATGGTGGAACTTGCCAATGAGAATCATATCGTCATCATTGAATGCAGCAGCTCGATGTTTAAAACCTCGGGCTTGCTATACCAAAGCGGGATAAAACCAATTTATTAGTTTGGCAATTTGCGCTTTGTGTATATTTACATACCTTGCCAAACGAATTTTAATGGTATAAAAGCCACGAAAAAAAATAATACCCATATGCAGCTTGAATATAGTATTGAAGGTGGTGATTTTTCACACGCGGGATTTGCCTCAAGTCAGGTGAAAAGGGTTTTGAAGCAGCTGAATGTGGACCCGAAGTTGATTAAAAGGGTGGTTGTTTGTTTGTATGAGGCTGAGGTTAATGTTGTTGCGCATGCATATAGCGGGATTATTCATGTCCTTATCAATACCAATGAGATTGTCATGAAGCTGGTGGACAAGGGCCCCGGGATACCCGATATCTCGCTTGCTATGCAGAAAGGCTATTCTACCGCTTCCGACAAGGTTAGGGAAATGGGATTTGGGGCTGGTATGGGACTGCCAAACATTCAGCACAATGCCGATGATTTTAAGATAAGTAGCAACGTGGGTGAGGGTACTAATCTGGAAATAACCATTAAACTCTAATGCCAAAGTGCCATGGATAAGAGGGAGTTACATCATGTGCTGAAAATATTGCCCGAGGTGTGCATTGGTTGCTCCAATTGCATGAGGGTTTGCCCAACCCATGCTTTACGGATAAGCAATGGAAAGGCTATCCTATACCCCAACAGATGTATTGATTGCGGTGAATGCTACCGGGTTTGCCCTGTCAACGCAATTATTGTCGAACAGGATGACTTCAACATTATTTTCGAGTATAAACGTCGCGTTGCCTTGATACCGGCCGTGCTGCTTGGACAGTTCTCTGAAGACGTGACTACTGATGATATCCACACCGTTCTTATTCAGCTTGGTTTTACCGATGTTTTTGAGGTGGAGAACTCAGCCGATTTTGTGGGAGAATACATTAACAAGTATTTGGCTGACCCAGATAAGCCTAAGCCCGTAATCTCCTCTTTCTGCCCGGCTATTGTCAGGTTGATCCAGGTGAAATACCCCGCACTGGTTGACAATATCATGCTGCTGAAACCCCCTCTCGATTTATCGGCAATGTACTACAAAAAAATGTTGATGGAGCAAGGGGTAGGAGAAGAGGACATTGGAATTTTTTATGTAACCCCATGTGCCGCCAAAATTGCAGCCGTAAAAAGCCCTGTGGGCGAAGATAAATCGGAAATAAGCGGTGTGATTAACATGGATTTCATTTACAATAAAGTACTTAAGGTTTATAAAAATCGTGATAAGGAGTATGAGGCATTGAATCGGGAAACCGCCTGCAATCCTAAGAATCTGATGTGGAGTTTAACCAACGGTGAGGCCAACTTTGTAAAGGCTAAGTGCTTGGCCATCGATAGTTTGGATAATGCCATGGAATTTTTGGATAAAGTTGAAAATCAGGAGATAGGCGATGTTGATTTTTTGGAAATTCGGGCCTGCGACGAAAGCTGTGCGGGTGGAGTTTTGACTACCGGCAATCGTTTTCTCACAGTTCAGCGGCTTAAATCGTTCTTCAACGATGAAAAGGCGAACTTCGATGACGATAAGGCGAATATTAGTATTTGCAATAAGTATCGCGATTACCTGGTAGGGAGGATCAGTGTGGAGCCCATTGCACCCAGGGGTATCGATAAGCTGGACGACGATATGACCAAGGCCATGAAGAAGATGGAAAGGATAAATCGTATTATGTGCTATTTGCCCGGCATCGATTGCGGTTCGTGTGGTGCGCCTACTTGTCAAACTTTAGCAGAGGATATCGTGCACGGGCGAGCAGCTATTTCGCATTGCATTTTCTTGCAAAAAACCATGGAGCAAATCCCCATGCTAAACCCTTCCCATTCATTTCGTATCATGGAAAAGATATGGGGCAAGGAAAGATTTCAGAAAGATTGCAGCAAGGCCAAAACCTACAGAATCAGGCGGTAGCATAGGATTTCTTGGTTATTGGCATCGGCCAATGAACGCTTTTAGCTGTTTCAAGATTTTTTTCAATATACCTTAAAAATACTGAAAAATGACAGTAGATGATGTAGTTAAAACGCTTAACCTAAAAGTTTTTTGCGGCGAGGAGGGATTAAGCCGCCAGGTTGAGAACGGTTATACTTCCGATTTGCTCAGCGATGTTATGGGTCATGCCGATGCCGGAAGCATTTGGATTACCCTGCAGTCGCATATCAACATCATGGCCGTTGCTTCTTTAAAGGAACTGGCTGGCATTGTTCTGGTTAAAGGCAACAAGCCCGATGAGGATACCATAAGGCAAAGCAATATTGAAGGGATACCCATTCTGGGGACAGATTTAGAAGCATTTGAAATATCGGGAAGGCTGTATCAGCTGATCCGTGGCGCATAGCCGTAACCTTGTTTGTTGTCAGGTACCTTGACAATGGCAGGAAAAGGTATAACCAGTTAGGTAATAAGTCCATGAGAACATACCGCGCCGATTTGCATATACATTCCGTGCTTTCGCCCTGCGCCGATTTGGAAATGAGTCCTCGCAACATTGTGGCGTTGGCCAAATCGAAGGGATTGGACATTATTGCCGTTACCGACCATAACAGCACGCTGCACGGACCCGTCGTTAGAAAATTGGCCGAACCGCATGGCATTAAAGTATTGTTTGGCTCGGAGGTGACAACTCGTGAGGAGGCTCACTGTTTATGCCTTTTCGAAACAGAGGTACAACGATTAGCCTTTCAGCAATTTATTGAAATCAACCTTCCGGATGTTTACAACGATCCCGATAGGTTTGGATACCAGGTGGAAGTGAACGAAGAGGATGAGATAATACAACAGGTAGATAAATTGCTGATTTCTGCCCTTAATGCAGGCATCAACGAGGTGGAGGCCACAGTTCATAGGTTGGGCGGGCTGTTTATTCCCGCCCATGTGGATAGGCCCATGTTCAGCCTGATAAGCCAGCTTGGGTTTATTCCGCCAACCCTAAAGTTCGATGCGCTGGAGATATTTAGAAATACCGACCCCGCCGATTTTATGCAGAAAAATAAGTATTTACAAAACCCGGCCCTGATAAAAAACTCCGATGCCCACTATCCCCAGCAATTGGGAACTGTTGTTACCAATTATATGATTCACGAACCAACCCTCGATGAGATGGCAAAGGCCTTTAAACAGGAAGGGGGACGAAAGGTAGTGTTATGAAAGAGCTGGCACTGCACATACTCGATATTGCCCAAAACTCAATTGTGGCGGGAGCCACTCTTATCCGGATTGGTATTGCTGAAGATATGCAAAGAGATGTGCTCAGCATGACCATAGAGGACAATGGCAAAGGTATGCCATCTGATATGGTTGAAAGGGTGATGAGCCCTTACACTACCTCTCGAACTACTCGCAAGGTTGGCATGGGATTGCCATTGCTTCACGATGCCTGTCTGGCTGCAAACGGGATGTTGACCATTGAATCTGTTGAAAATGAGGGGACAAAGGTTTTAGCTACAATTCAGCTAAGCCACATCGACAGGCAACCCTTAGGTGATATTACAGGGGTTATAGTGCTGCTCTTCTCGGCAAACCCAAATATCGATTTTGTTTATTCCCACGTCAGGAATCAAAATAGCTATATCTTCGACACACGTGAGGTGAAGGAATTATTGGAAGGAATACCACTCAATACACCTGAGGTGATTAAATCGATACGTGAAATGATTGCTTTAAATTTAGACGAATTATAAATAGTGAACGTAGGTTATATAACATAATTGTTTTACCTAAAATGTCTTATAATTAGGGTAATTTTGCAAACCAATTCTTAGTGTTAATCAATTAACAGCACAATACTAATTATAAAAACTACAGTAATTATGACAAAAGTTAAGTCTTTGGCCGATCTTAAAAAGATGAAAGATCAGTTCCAGTCGAAGATCGAGCTTAGAGAAAAGGGAGAGGACCCCGATAGTAGAGTTCAAATCAAGGTAGCCATGGCTACCTGCGGAATCGCTTCGGGTGCCAAAACCGTAATGGAATTCCTAATCGAAGAGCTGGATAAGCGTAGCATCGATGCAGTGGTTACCCAAACGGGCTGCATGGGCTATTGCTATGCCGAGCCCACCATTGAGGTTAAGTTGCCCAATCAGGAACCCGTGGTTTTTGGTTATGTCAATAATCAAAAGGCCGATGAAATCATCGAGAAGTACATTAAAAACGGCGAACTGGTTGACGGGATTATTCCCATGAACTACAATACTATCGATAATCAATAATTCCAATAGGAGGATAAGTAATGGCAAAATATAAATCGCATCTATTGGTCTGCGGAGGAACCGGATGCCGCGCTTCGGAGAGCGATGCTGTGTTTGAAAGTTTAAAAACAGCCATAGCAGAAAAGGGGCTCGAGGATGAAGTACAGGTGATCATGACCGGCTGTTTTGGCTTTTGCGAAAGGGGGCCAATCGTAAAGGTTCTTCCCGACAACACTTTCTATACCCAGGTGAAGAGTAGCGATGCAGCAGAAATTGTTGCCGAGCACATCATCAAGGGAAGAAAGGTGAATAGGATTCTATACACCGATCCCAAAACTAAGGAGCACATTAGCGACTCCAAGCACATGGGTTTCTACAAGAAGCAGATTCGCATTGCCCTCAGGAATTGCGGTGTGATCAATCCCGAGAATATTGACGAGTACATTGCTCGCGACGGGTATCAGGCATTGGGAATGACTTTTGAAATGGGCCCCCAAGCAGCCATTGATTTGATTAAAAAATCGGGATTGCGGGGTCGTGGAGGAGGAGGGTTCCCAACAGGAGTAAAATGGGAATTGGCACTCAATAACAAGGCCGATCAGAAGTACATTGTCTGCAATGCCGATGAGGGCGACCCCGGTGCGTTTATGGATCGCTCCATTCTCGAGGGCGACCCGCACTCCGTTATAGAAGCCATGACCATTGCAGGCTTTTGCATTGGAGCCACCAAGGGATTGGTTTACATACGCGCAGAGTATCCGTTAGCAATTAAGCGTCTTAAAATCGCCATCGAACAGGCCAGGGAATACGGACTACTTGGTAAAAACATTCTGGAAAGTGGTTTCGGTTTCGACCTTGAACTTCGCTATGGTGCGGGGGCATTCGTTTGTGGCGAGGAAACAGCTCTTATCCATTCCATGGAGGGGAATAGGGGCGAACCAACGGTCAAACCACCGTTCCCCGCCCAAAGCGGATACCTCGAAAAACCCACCATAGTGAATAATGTGGAAACCTTTGCCAATATACCAGTTATCTTCCTTAAGGGTGTCGAGTGGTTTACATCCATAGGTACCGAAAAATCCAAAGGGACAAAGGTGTTTGCTTTGGCCGGAAAAATCAACAACGTGGGATTGATTGAGGTTCCCATGGGGATAACCCTGCGTGAAGTGATATACGAGATAGGTGGTGGTATTAAGAATGGCAAAAAATTCAAGGCCGTTCAAACAGGGGGCCCTTCGGGCGGCTGTTTAACCGAAAAACATCTTGATACGCCCATCGATTACGATAACCTCATTGCAGCCGGTTCCATGATGGGTTCGGGCGGAATGATTGTGATGGACGAGGACGATTGCATGGTTTCAATTGCTAAGTTTTTCCTCGATTTCACCGTTGAGGAGAGTTGCGGAAAATGCTCGCCTTGCCGTATTGGGAATAAGCGCTTGTACGAAGTGCTGAATCGAATTTGCGAAGGAAAAGGCACTATGGAAGAGTTGGACAGGTTGCGTAACCTGAGCCAGGTTATCAAGGATACATCACTCTGCGGGCTTGGACAAACATCGCCAAACCCCGTTCTTTCCACTTTGAACAACTTCTACGATGAGTATCTGGATCATGTTCAGAACCATAAATGCAAGGCTGGTCAATGCAAGGCTCTTATGAACTACGTAATCGATCCCGAAGCTTGCGTTGGCTGTACCGCCTGTGCCAGGGTTTGTCCAGTGAATGCCATTAGCGGTGAACGGAAAATGCCTCATGTGATCGATGCCTCCATCTGTATCAAGTGTGGTGCTTGCATGGAGAAGTGTAAATTCAATGCCATTAGTATTCAATAGAAAGGGTAGGATAAAATGGAAACAGTAAAACTAACCATAGATAATAAAATGGTTGAGGTTCCTAAAGGGACTACAATCTTTAAAGCGGCAAAACAGTTGGGTATTGATATACCTGCACTTTGCTACATGGAACTTAAGGATCTGAATATCGAAAATAAACCAGCAGGGTGCCGTATTTGCGTTGTTGAAGTGGAAGGACGCAGGAATCTTGCGCCTTCATGCGCAACCGACTGCGTTGATGGGATGGTAGTAAAAACCCATACCATGCGCGTTATCAATGCCCGCAGAACCATAATGGAGCTCATCCTAAGCGATCACCCAAAGGATTGCTTAATCTGCCCCAAGAGCGGACACTGCGACCTGCAGAACATGGCCATTAAGTTGGGAATTAGGAATATCCCCGGACAGGAGTACGCAGAGATGAGCACCTACCGTGTGGATACATCCCCATCCATTATTCGCGATCTCGACAAATGTATCATGTGTCGCAGGTGTGAAATGATGTGCAACGATGTTCAAACCGTATATGCTCTCAACGCATTCGGCAGAGGATTCAATGCGGCAGTAGCCCCTGCTTTTGAGCAGAACCTCGACAAGTCGCCCTGTACATTCTGCGGACAGTGCGTGGCAGTATGCCCCACGGGTGCACTCACCGAGGTGGACCACACTCCACGGTTAATCCGTGCATTGTCCGATCCAACAAAAACGGTTATCGTTCAAACTGCTCCCGCAATCCGCGTTGCATTGGGAGAGGAGTTCGGTATGAAGCCCGGAACCATTGTAACAGGCAAAATGGTTACCGCGTTGAAGGAGATTGGTTTTGACCATGTGTTCGATACCGATTTTGCAGCCGACCTTACCATTATGGAAGAGGGTACCGAGTTGCTCGATCGATTGACTCGCTATTTGAATGGCGACAAAACCGTGAAACTCCCAATTCTTACCAGCTGCTGCCCTGCATGGGTCAACTTCTTTGAGCACTATTTTCCCGATATGCTCGATATCCCTTCCACTGCAAAATCACCGCAGCAGATGTTTGGTGCCATTGCTAAGACCTACTTTGCCGATATGCTGAAAATAAAGCGCGAAGATTTGATTGTGGTTTCAGTGATGCCCTGTTTGGCCAAAAAGTACGAGGCTCAGCGCGAGGAGTTTAAAGTGAATGGTAACCCCGATGTTGACTTCTCCATTTCAACGCGTGAATTGGCACATCTAATTAAGGAGTTTAACATCGACTTTGCCAACCTTGAAGAGCAAGATTTCGATCGCCCGTTGGGCGAATCTACTGGGGCCGGTGTTATTTTTGGTGCCACAGGAGGAGTAATTGAGGCTGCTACCCGTACTGCATACGAATTGCATACCGGTAAAAAACTGGATAGGATTGATTTTAAAGAGTTGCGTGGGTTGAAGGGCTCACGGTCGGCTACTGTTGACTTCAACGGATTGCCGATTAATATTGGCATTGCTCACGGACTGGGTAATGCACGCGAATTGCTGGAAGAGGTGCGTAGCGGAAAGGCTAACTACCACGCCATTGAGGTGATGGCATGCCCGGGAGGATGTATTGGTGGAGGAGGACAGCCACTGCATCATGGCGACAGCAGCATAATCAA
>JAKQEF010000172.1 GCA_029558675.1 Bacteroidota bacterium
AAAGATGTAATGTTGAGAGTTGGGGTGACCGGAGGAATAGGGAGCGGCAAATCGCTGGTATGCGAAATCATAGCCCGTATGGGATTCCCTGTTTACAATGCCGATTTGGAGGCTCGCAACCTGACGAATACCAACAGCACAGTAATAACAAAAGTGAAGGCATTGCTGGGCAATGATATTTACACGGAGGAGGGATTGGATAGGAAAAGGACTGCCCTGATGGTTTTTCAGGATGCCGGCCTGTTGAATAAGCTGAACGCCATAATCCATCCCGAGGTTGCCAATCATTTTAGCAGTTGGTGTGAGCTGCATGCCGAATCACCATTAGTGTTTTTGGAGGCAGCCATACTGTTAGAGAGTGGAATGGATAAGTTGATGGATAGGATTGTGGCCATTACGGCACCTCTGCAAACCAGGATTCGTAGGGTGGTGGAGCGCGATGGCATTTCACCGGAGGAAGTTGAACGAAGAATGGGCCATCAATTGGACGAAAAAGAGCTTGTGGCTAAAAGTGACATTGTAATTCGCAACGACGGTGAAGAATTACTCCTGCCAAGGGTGGTCCGGGCCATTGAGTATTTAAAAGGCATGAAAGGCAAAAAATAAATAGTTTATATTCGCAACGTAACTGATTCAACGATTATGGCAAAGTACGGGAAATGGATAGCCGGCGGACTAGGCTGGGCTTTTCTTGGGCCCATTGGCGGAATCATTGGCTTTGCCCTTGGGTCCATACTTGAAGGTGCCGATACAAAAACCACATATAGAGGGCGAACCAGCCGCAACAGTTTTCTGGTGAGCCTGCTGGTGCTGGTGGCCGAAGTGATGCGTGCCGATGGGAAGGTGCTGAAATCGGAACTTGACTACGTAAAGGGCTATTTCGTCACCAATTTTGGCAGGGAGGCTGCAAAAGAGGCTCTCATGCTGCTGAAAGATATTCTAAAGCAGCCCGTGGCCTTAAAGGATGTGTGTGCCCAGATTCGCAGCCACATGGATTACTCCTCACGGCTTCAGCTCATCTACTTTCTTTTTGGCATAGCCAATGCCGATGGCGTTGTCCATGCCAATGAGATGAATGTGATTACCAACATATCCAATTGGCTTGGTATCACCGGTGCCGATTTCGAATCCATCAAATCCATGTTCATCGACACCCTGGATGCAAGCTACAGAGTGCTTGAGGTTGACAGGAATGCAACCAATGAAGAGATAAAAAAGGCCTATCGCAATATGGCATTGAAGTATCACCCCGACAAGCTGGGGCATTTGGGCGAGGATATCCGCAAAGCATCGGAGGAAAAGTTTAAGAAGGTGAATGAGGCTTACGAAAAAATTAAGCGCGATAGGGGCTTTAATTAAAGCGTTAGCGTTTACACCGATTTCTTATTTTTTTTATACATTTGCGTTTAGAATTCCAAAATAGTACAATATGGCATTGAAAGACATCATGGCAGTATCGGGGCAACCCGGGTTATTCCGCTTCTTATCCCAGGGGCGTAATGGCATCATCGTCGAATCGCTTGTCGATGGTAAACGTTCGCATATATCAACATCGGCAAAGGTTAGCGCATTGTCCGACATTTCCATTTTCACCAATAGCGGCGACAAGCCCCTACGGGAAGTTTTGGAACTGATTAAGAATAAGGAAGGTGGAAAACCAACCATTTCGCACAAGGCAGAGGGCGAAGAGTTGAAGAAATACTTTACTCAGCTATTACCCGATTACGACGACCAAAAGGTTTACGTTTCCGATATTAAGAAGTTGGTTGCGTGGTACAACCTGCTTCAGAGTAAGGATATGCTTGATTTTAAGGAAGAAGAGCCCGAGGAAGAGAATACAGCAGGGGGTGAAGAAGCTACGGACAAGCAAGACACAGAAAAAAACACGGGGGTGAAGAAGGAACAGTCCAAAGTATCGGAGGGCAAGGCCAAGCAACCCGTTGCCAAAAAACCAACCACGCCCAAAGCTAAAACCACGGCCACAAAAGAGCCGGCAGCCAAAAGCAGGATTAGGCAAAAGAAAACATAGTACAATGGCATAAAAAGCGCGAAGGGTTGGACAATCTCCAACCCTTCTGCTTATTCTGTTTCTTTACTCTGCTGTAACGGCGGTGGTCACATGAATAGCGGGGGGATTCAGTAAGTGTTTTTTAACGGCACACTGATCGGCCGCCTTTAGTACAGTCTCCTTATACTTCTCAGGGAACGATTCGGGGAGTTCAATAATCATATCAATCCCGTTTATCATTCGGGTCGAGGGATCGAAAGAGTGCTTTTGCACAATGCGGATATTGTCGGTTGGTATCCCACGCTGGTCGCAAAACGATTTCACGTATATCCCTGCACAAGTACCTAGCGAAGCCAAAAAAAGCGAAAAGGGTGAAGGTCCCTCGTTGTCGCCACCAACCTGTATGGGCTGGTCGGTTAATACCCTATGGCCATCAATGTGTGCGATAACCTGTTTCTTTCCCGAGAAGGTGATTGCAAATTCCATATAAAAACTATTTGATCGGTTAGTAATAATTGTATTTGCAACAAGAAACACAATCCTGACCAAAAGGTTTGAAAACCTTTGGCAATCCCTCAGCTATCGTCTATTCTATGTGGTTATGGGTTGTTATGTAACCGCTACAAAGTCATCCTTGGGGATTGAGCAAATCGGGCATAGCCAATCCGATGGCAACTCTTCGAAGGGCGTACCGGGTTCAATCCCCTGTGAAGGATCGCCTTGACTTGGGTCGTAAATGTAACCGCAAACTGGACATTCGTACATGGCTTTGTGAGTTTGATGTGTTAGTATTCCATCATGGAGAATGGTATATCTACCAGGGCTTGCAAATCGTCGCCCAGGTTTTTTATCGTATCGTCATCCGACTCGAAAAACCAGGAAATGGCAATATTTACCCCCTCATGGTATTTGTCATTGAACATGTTTAACATGCTGTATAGAAAACGATTGGAACCACTGTTAACATATTCAATTTTAAAAACAACCTTGGTCAACTTCTCCGGTTTGTGAAGGTACAACTCCAACCATTGAAGAACGGGTTTGTAAAAAGAGATGGTATCCTCGGGAATAGACCTTCCCGATATTTTCAATAGTCCGGGCGAAAAATCAATATCAGGTGTCTTACTGGTGCCTTTTATATACAATCCATTCAATGCCATACCTGTATCTTTGATTTGTTAGTAACAAGGGCAAATATAGCTATAAGCAAAGAATCAATCCATAAAATTTTGACGAATTGTCTTAGGTATGTTTCAAAGCACCTTATGTCTTTATTGGGTGAATTTTTAATGCTTCAACGATTGTGGATAAAAGGTTCTTGTCCAGTACGGAGTCAATGTGCTTATACCAATTTTCCTGTCGGGATGACTCCGCGATACCTCAATGCTGTTCTCACCGGTTTCTGTCAGACAAAACGAAAACACGTGCCAATTGTCTTTACTATCGAATGCCATACCACTAAAGCGCAAATCGTACATCCAAAGTGAGCCGTCCGGCTTCCTGTTCAGCGCATAGTATCCTTCAGAAAAGCGGATGAGGTTTTCAATCTTCTGATTGGTGCTACGATTGCCCAAAAAATGGCTGTTCCTTTCGACGTATGAAAATTTTATGCTATCCCTGTCGAAATTGCTTAGGTATCCTATGTGATAACCCGTCGAGTCCTCGGCCAGAACCATCCACAGGAAGTTGGTAAGCGGCAGGGGTGCAGTTTTTAGCCTCAGATAATCAATGCCCTGCATTGACAACTCTTTTCTTACCGTGCGTTCAACCCAGGTCTTATTCACCACGGTGAAGGAAACAAACAGCAGGGTGTATCCCATGGCAACCCACGATATGATTTTTTGTCTGTTGGGAGAGCGTGGGCTGAAAACGGCAATCGCCATTAAAATCAAAAGGGGTAGGAGTAGGGTAAAATCGATTATTCCGATGGAGTCGAATGCCAGACGGGCACCGCTGAATGGTTCCAGCAACGCTGTGCCATAGGTGTTCAAACAGTCAATTAGGGAATGTACAAGCATGGCACAGAGCGCAAGCAGAGCCCATTGACGTGGGCTTACGTCCCTGTGGATTTTTGCCATTAGCCTCCCTAACAACGGGGCCAGTAGAAGCGCAAATAGGATTGAGTGCGTGAAACCCCTGTGGATGAAAAGTGATTTGGAGGGTTCGACCAACGGGGTTATGGCCACATCGAAATCGGGAATTGACCCGGCTAATGCCCCCCAGAACAGGGCCTTATTCCCTGCCTTTTTGCCAAGTACCGCACCGCCTGTGGCGGCACCAAGAACTATATGTGTGAATGAATCCATGTACGTTTCAATGCTGTTGTTATGGTTGTATGCTGTTCATAGCCAGGCGAACCGCATGGGTAAAACCCGAGTTGTTGTTGGAGTTCACTGTCTGAAAAACGGACTTCAACTCGGCTGGCGAATTCTCAACCACGTAGCTTCTTTTCACGTAGCATAGCATGTCCAAATCGTTAAAATCGTTGCCAATGGCAATAACCTCGGTGAGTTTTACTTTAAGTTCCTTGCATATCCATTGAATTCCATAGGCCTTGGAAACATTCTGCGGAAATATTTCCATCCATATGGAGTGCCCATCCAGCGGCGATGTAGCCCGAATAACCTTTAGCTCGGGGAAACGGCTACGCAGGCTTTCGAACCAGTCCACATCGTGGGGCAATACCGCCAATATCTGAGAGGCCTTGGAACCAAAAGGAACACCCGGTATATAGGGTGTGGCAAAGGGCTTATACCGCTCCAATCTATCCAGAAAATCCCTATTATCGCCTCCGGTGTGGTAGTACAGGAACCGGTGATTGGCCGGAATGGGTTCGTGAACCATAAAATCCACGTCGTGTAAAACCAGCTCGTCAACTACGCCTTGCACCTCATGGCAGCTAAGCTCGGTGGAGTATAAAATCCTCTTTTCTTTCCATAGCATGGCTCCTGCTCCCGATGAAAAAATCAGGTAATCAATGGGGAAATCCTTGGGGATTACCCGCTCAAATGAGTAGGGCGAACGCCCCTTGGCCACCACCCTGATGATGCCCTTGCTGCCCAGTTCCTTAAGCGTGGCCATGTCGGTTGGACTAATCTCGCCACAGGAGTTTAGCAACGTGCCGTCTAAGTCGGTAACCACTATTGATAATCCATGCATTGTATTTGAACCAGAGATTTTCTTCAACTTTTTTCCTTGGTTTCTGACTGTTAAAACCTGTGGCATATTTACGAAAATTTCCGTGAAAAAATAACAATAACACGCCAAAAACGTTTATATTTGTACAGGGTACAAAATTTTGGCTGGATTACTTTGCAAAAATCGTATGAATTATTCGTTTTTCAAATCCTGTATCAATTACAGGATAGAAAGACTATTGAAGATTGAATAAAGAATATTACGGATTTTTCCGATGTTAAATTAAGCTAATTGCCCTTTAAAGCACTTTGAAATTTTTTCTGTTCGGATAGTTTTAATATATTTAGTGCGTATTATTTACACTTTAAAAAAACTTTATGAATATGGCTAAAACCATCACCTTTAACGAGCTTAGGCGGATTAAGGATAAGCTTCCTGACGGTACAATGCAAACTATTGCCGATAAGTTGAACATGCAGGTTGAGACCGTACGCAATTACTTTGGCGGAACTGACTATGTAAGAGGCGAATCGGTAGGTTTTCACCACGAACAGGGGCCCGATGGCGGGATAGTAACACTCGACGACACCACTATACTGGACATGGCATTCGAAATTCTTGAAGCTGAACAGGAGGAGTTGGTGTAGATTACCGCAAAAAGGCATTTTTCGAAAAAAGGGCTGTCTTCGTGATTTGAGATGGCCCTTTTGCTTTTAGTATTACATCAAATTTTACCAATAGTTTCCCTGACTTGTTCCCTTTAGTGCGTTACGTTAGATATATCTTTTCAATTATTTTCAAGTATTCGGAGGGAATTTTGGGTCTTATCTTAACCCCTTTAATTGTTTCTCGGAGCTCCGTGGTTCATTTGTCCATTGGGGCTTTGCCTAATAAATGGTGATTCACTGATTCGCTGATTGTACCGCAAAGAGCCGCCAAGAAGCAAAGCTCCGAAGGCTCGGAGCGCAAAGAAAAAAACTCTGCGCAACTTAGCGATACCTCTGCGCAACTCTGCGGCACTAAAACCCATA
>JAKQEF010000185.1 GCA_029558675.1 Bacteroidota bacterium
TCTGCCAACCATGATTCCATGGAGGGTGTATCGGGCAATCCCATTTTACAAAGGTCTATTCCGCTGCCCTCCAGCTCCTTTTCAGCCTGAAGGAAGTAGCGGGAATCGGTCCAAAGGGCCGATTTTTTTAAGGTTACCACAAGGGTTCCTGCCGAACCTGTGAACCCCGATAGCCAGGCTCTGGATTTCCAGTGTTCCGGGAGATATTCGCTAAGGTGTGGGTCGCTGCTGGGTACGATGTATGCCTTAATTCCGTTCTCGGCCATCTGGCGCCTTAATAATGTCAATTTTTTTAAGTTGTTCATATCTATTGGAATTATCCGATGCAGAAGCAAATGTACTAATTAATTGAGATTAAACATCTCATGTTCGCTAATTATTAGTTTGTAGGGCAATTCGGCAAGGAGAAAGCCTGGAGGCTGGTCACGATAAAGTGAATATTTTTTATCGGTTTTCTCAATATAATGTATAACTTTGCTAATTGAATCTCATTTCAAAGAACTACATACCGGGTAGCCATGAATATCCTAAAGATTTCAAAAAGCCGTGCACGTGATTATCTGGCAGAGAAATTGGCAAGTAACGTATTGAATGCTAATTTGGAAGACCTTGTTACCGTGTTGAGGTACAATTCAATTGGCGGTTTTGAGCAGTTGGATGATTTTGACCTGTTTGAGAATTTGGTGGCGGCATTCCCCGAGTTGGAACTGGTTTTTTTGGTTGAAAGCAACGAGAACTACCTTAATATTTCGGTAAAACCGCTGTATATACACGATGAAGAGGCAATTCTTATCGATATCCGTAAGTTGATTCAGATAATTGGATAGCCGCTTTCACTTTTCAGAACATTATCAATGCAGATTTATGGTTAAAAAAATTTTAGCCTCGCCCATGCTGACGGCTGCGCTTATAATTGCCTTTGGCGTATCGTGTGCCCTGGCCACTTTTATTGAGAACGATTTCGGCACTGCTGCCGCCAGAGCTCTTATTTACAATGCACGCTGGTTTGAGGCGATAATGCTCCTGCTGGCCATCAACTTTCTGGTTTCGGCATTTGCACGAAAGCTTTACCGCAAAGAGAAATTTTCCGTTTTCCTCTTTCACCTCAGTTTTGTGATCATAATGCTTGGGGCAGCCATCACGCGCTATACCGGTCAGGAGGGTTCAATGCACATCCGCGAGGGGGAGACGTCCAATAGCTTTGCCTCAATCCAAAACTGGCTGACAGTTGAAGCAGCAGGTGCGGTAGTTGACGAAAGAGAGGTGAATTTTACCTCCGTTTCGCGCAACAGGTACCGAAAAAATTTTGCCATCAATGGCAAGGAGTGTAGGATTGCACTTGCCCATTTCATTCCTCATGCTGTAGAGAAGGTGGTTGAAGACCCTGCAGGTTACCCCGTGGTATCGTTGCAGCTGAAGGATGGCAATGGCATTACTGTGGCTAACGTACATCCCGGTCTTGCATACAAATCCCGAAGGTTATCCATAGGCTTTGCAGGTACCGGGAATCACGATGTGACCCTCTCCTTTTCCGATTCCGGATTGTTTGCCCTTTCGTTATATCCGTTGACCAGAGAGGATATGGTAGCCGGGGAAGCAAGGGGAATCCCTGCCGGAACCCCTTTTCAGTTAGACAAACAGGTTTCGTACCGCATAGGCAACCTGCTTTTTGCCTTCAGGAACTTCTGGCCCAGAGGAAAGGTGATGATGGCATACTCCGATGATCCGTCCGTTCATGCAGCCGATGCGTTGCACCTGATGGTCAGTGTAGATAATCAGACAGAAGAGGTATTTGTACCCAACTCGGAACCTGAGAATGGCACTGTGAAACAAAAGGTTAATGGCATTGACTTTAGTTTTAAGTACTCGCCCAAGATTATCGAAATTCCTTTTGGCATAAGGCTAAACGAGTTTGTGCTGGAGCGGTATCCGGGATCGCAGAGCCCGTCATCCTTCGTATCGAACGTTGAAGTGATTGACCAAAGGTTGAAAAGCGAATTGCCCTTTAGCATTTACATGAATAACATTTTGAGCTACGGAGGGTACAGGTTTTACCAAAGTTCGTACGATTCGGATGAACGGGGAACCTACCTGTCGGTGAATAAGGATTTCTGGGGAACTGCCGTTTCGTATTTCGGGTACCTTTTGCTGGTTGTGGGAATACTTTGGTCGCTTGTGGCTCCCAACACTCGGTTTCGTCAATTGCTGACTAAATCGGCAGCTGCGGCCATGGTGTTGTTAGCCATGTTTTTGACTCCTTCTGCTTTCGCACAAATGCCATCACCCCCTGACGCATCGCTGGCCGATAGGTTTGGCCAACTGGTGGTGCAGGATAAGGGGGGCAGGATGAAGCCCATGAGCACCCTTACGGGTGAAGTGTTGAGGAAACTCAACGGAACCAACAGGTTCCATGGGCAATCGCCCGATCAGGTGTACCTGAGTATAAGCGCATTCCCCGATCGCTGGCAGTATGTTCCGCTGATTAAAATAAAAAGCAGGGAGCTGCAATTGTTCCTCGGTGTGCAGGGGCGAATGGCCTGTTTTGTCGATTTTTTTGACCATGAGCATGGGTCAACATACAAGTTGGGGCAACTGGTTCAGGATGCCTATGCGCTAAAGCCTCAACAGCGAACAAACTTACAAAAGGATGCCATTAGGGTTGACGAAAAGGTCAACATTTTCTACATGGTATCGTCGGGACAGATGGTGAGGCTCTTCCCTGTTCCACATAAACCCCATGAGCCGTGGCTGACTTTGGCCGAAGCCATGGGTAATGCTGATTCATCGCAGGTAAAAGTTGTAGCCAATAGCTTTGCTGAAATGCTGTACGCTGTACGTTCGCACAGCCACAGCGATTCGTTGGATAATGCCTTTAAATCCATTGAGTCGGTTATAGACTATCAGCACCAATTTGGCTCATCGGTAATGCCGCCAAATGGTAGGATAAAAATAGAAAATCTGGCTAACAGGCTGCTTATTTTCGAAAGGCTAATCCCATTCTACGGTTTGGCAGGCTTGCTGCTTCTGATTTTGGTATTCGTTCAGCTGGTAAGTAGCAGGGTTTCGGTGAACTGGCTTTATTCCGTTCTCTACATTCTTTTGGCCGTAGGCTTTGCTGTCCACACCATTGCCATTGGCATGCGTTGGTACATAGCGGGAAGAGTTCCCCTGAGCAATGCATACGAAACCATGATTTACATTGCCTGGGCAACAATGCTTGCCGGATTCATTTTCTCAAGGATGACTAAGGTTGTTGTTCCGGCAACGGCCTTAATCAGTACGCTTACGCTCTTCGTTGCCCACCTGTCGTGGATGGACCCTGAAATATCCAACCTTGTTCCTGTACTGAAATCGCACTGGCTGACCATTCATGTTGCCGTCGTTACGGCAAGCTATGGATTCTTTGGCTTGGGGGCCATGTTGGGCCTGTTTAACCTGGTACTGTTTGCGCTGAAAAACGAGAAGAATTGCAAATCGATTGACAAACAGATAGATAGAATAACCGACATCAATGAAATAAACCTTACCCTGGGGTTATACCTGCTTACCATTGGTTCGTTTTTGGGGGCTGTTTGGGCAAACGAGTCGTGGGGAAGATACTGGGGATGGGATCCCAAGGAAACATGGGCATTGATAACCATTCTGGTTTACACGTTTATTGTTCACATGCGGTTGATTCCGGCATTTAAGACGCCATTCAGCTTCAATTTTGCTTCACTAATAGCCATTGGCTCAGTGCTAATGACGTATTTCGGCGTAAATTACTACCTGTCGGGGTTGCACAGCTATGCCGGAGGCGATTCTGCACCCGTACCTGCATGGCTTTTCATCGTTGTTGGCCTTATCCTGTCATTTTCTTTCTTTGCATGGTATAATAACAGGTTGGTCGATGGATACCAAAATTCGGTGGAAAAAGAGAATTGATACGTTATGGAAAATTTTGATTTTGTCAATCCGGTTAGAATCCTCTTCGGAAAGGGGAAAATTGCCGAATTAGGCAATGAGATTCCCAAAGATGTCACAGTGATGATGACTTACGGAGGGGGGAGTATAAAGTGCAATGGCATATACGACCAGGTGATGGCAAACTTAAAGGGATTTAATGTGGTGGAATTTGGCGGTATAGAGCCCAATCCAAAATACGAAACGCTGATGAAAGCGGTGGAGTTGTGCCGCAGGCACAGGGTCAATTTTTTGCTGGCAGTGGGCGGAGGATCGGTGCTTGATGGGACTAAGTTTATTGCTGCTGCTGCTCACTACGAGGGTGATCCCTGGCAAATGGTGGTGTGCGGAAGGGCTGAAGCGATTGAGAAGGCCATTCCGTTGGGAGCGGTGCTTACACTGGCTGCAACCGGCTCGGAGATGAACTCTGGTGGCGTCATTAGTCGCCTGTCCACGCAGGAGAAGTATGCCTTTGGCAGCCCGTTGCTCTTCCCCAGATTCTCCATTTTAGACCCTACCTATACTTACTCTTTGCCTGCCAAACAGGTAGCCAATGGGATTGTGGATGCATTTGTACATGTAACCGAGCAGTACCTGACATACCCCACACAGTCGCTGGTGCAAGACCGATGGGCCGAGGGGATATTACAAACCCTGATAGAAATTGGCCCACAGGCAATGAGCGAACCCGAAAACTACGATGTCCGGGCAAATTTGATGTGGAGTTGTACCATGGCCTTAAACGGCATTATTGCCGTTGGGGTAACCACCGACTGGGCAACCCATCTGATTGGCCATGAACTCACTGCTCTGTTTGGGCTGGATCATGGGGTAACGCTGGCCATTGTCCTTCCCCGCTTGCTGATGGAAACACGTAGTGAGAAGAAATTAAAGCTATTGCAGTATGCTACACGTGTATGGGGCATTTCCGGGGGATCCGAGGATAATAGGATAGGGCAAGCCATTGAGTTAACCGAGAACTTTTTCCGTGAATTGGGCATAAAGACGCGTTTCTCGGAACACGGAATCGGAGAAGAACAATTGCTGCCAATTGTACAACGTTTTGCATCGCGGAGGTGGAAGATTGGCGAAAACAGGAGTATCGATGCAGAAAAAATACGAAAAATTCTCATCCAATCGATTTAATAAATCCGGTGATAGCAATGAAAACCGACCTTAAAAATAACGCTACTCTCTACTTTCTCCTGTTGCTATTGATTTACATTGGAGTTTTTAGCTTAATCCTTGTTTACAACCGAAATCTTTACGAGGCGATAACGTATGAAGATCGCTTTGTCGAGTACCTTGGTTTCATTTTCCTTTTGGTGGCAGGGTTCTACGTGTTACGAAGCAGTATCCTTGGATTAAGGAAAAACGTTAGAACACAGGGGATGAATTCATTCCTGTTTATCGTTGGGATATTGTTCGTGATTGCGGCCTTCGAGGAGATTAGCTGGGGACAAAGGATCTTCGGTTTTGGCACCCCCGAAAGGTTGATGGAAATTAACAGGCAACAGGAATTCAATTTTCACAATATCGATAAGAAGTTTTTCGATAGGGTTTTAGATAGGGCAAATATTCTGTTCGTATTGTTTTCCACGGTTATGCTCATCTTGAAAAAGGATCATTTGCTTGGCATAAAACTTCCCGATGTTCCTCTGACACTCGCCTTTGCCATAATCCCTTTTTATCATCAGTACAATGAGGTTGTATTAGATTTTTACCATATTCTCTATCTCCCGATTGCCATTATCGCTGTCCGTGCCGCAATGCAAAAAAAACGCGGGGAGGTGGCTGCCGCCACGATTACCATACTGATGACATTTGTGCTGCTTTGGCTGCATAGAAAGTACAATAATCATTTTCCGCTGCATAACAATAGCGCCAACGAGATTAAAGAGACCCTCTTTTCGCAGGTGTGTGCATACTATGCATTTATGATTTTCAGGGATACCAAAGCCTTAACCGAAGGTCAAAGCCAGTAGCGGTTGGACTAAAGAGGCTAATATGTTGTGGAAGGCCTCTTTTCGTACCACAAAGACTTACAGCGATTTTAAATATTCGTTAAGAACCAGTGGATGGCAATGCTTGGGGTCTTTGGCTGCGTAAACCAGCGTTATTTTTTCCTCCTTACCCAACCGCTGTAGAAACTCGTTTCCAAAGCCGTTGGCTTTGAGCTCCTGCATATACTTTGCCGAGAATTCGTCCCATCGGGCCGGATCGTGCCCAAACCATTTGCGCAGGTCGGTGGATGGGGCTAAATCTTTATTCCACTCGTCAATTTGTGCCGCTTCTTTCGATATACCTCTGGGCCACAACCTGTCAACCAGCACCCTGTACCCATCGTATGGTGAGGGTTCTTCATATACCCGTTTTATGGCAATTTCAGGCATGGTAATGTGGAGTTTACTTTGCATTTGTTTAGCAGTAAAACAGATCAGTCGGCCAATTGTTGAGAGACAACCGCTCTTTTTGCCCATTATTCTCCTCTCTTTTTGGCGTAGTTCTTCCCCCGACCAGGGTATTCAGCCCGGTACCATCTTTGGTCGCCCAAAGGGCGATTTGAAGATGCTATTTTAGGGCAACGAATAGGCTGATTTCGGGCTTTTTTCCCAAACTCCTGTCATTGTGCAATTCAAAGTCGTTCAGCATATCTGAGCCCCGGTATCCCGATTGTGGGAGCCATTGGGTGTAGATATACCGCTTCATCCGCCCCATGGTCACTCCCCATGCAATCCTGCTTTTGGGTTTAATGGTGAATACGGCGTAGGTAATGGCCGGTATTTCGTAGCAGCTGAACCCTTCCGGTATCGTGTCGCATTGTGTTACCACATCGCCGACGATATACTTAAATGTTTGCGTTCCCTCATCGTAATCCTTGCTGATGAACACTCTTTCCCAGGGGTGTTTGAGGTTGGGGATGGGGTTTTGCCTTTTAGCCTCGTTGAACATGGCAGCTGCGCTGCCAACATCCTTATAAATCTCCCTGTCGCTGGTATTGATCTCTATCCCAAAGACATGCATTGGTTCGGCAAACGTTACGATGGTTGGATTGGCTTTGTCGATACTGCCAATAAGCATGGCGTAAAGCGCAACGGCCAACACAATCAAAGCGCATACAGCGATAACGATTGGTTTTACCATGGCTATTTTATTGTTTTGCCGGATATTCCCGGCACGGCATTGACATTTTGTTTGAGAATAGTCAATGGCAATACCAATTTACTGTTCGACAACCGGTATGAGGAACGAGGCAACGTACAGGTTGGTATCGGTTCTCAACGAGTGCATAACCCCTGCGGGCACAATGAATGCCTTTCCGTGGGTTAACTCCACTTCTCGGTCTTCGAAAACACCGTATCCGCTTCCTGCAATACAGTAAAAAACCTCATCGTTCTTGCCATGCTTGTGCAGTGGCACCTTTTTGTTAGCATCGATGTGGTAAACGTTTTTTACAATGGCATTCTTTACCGCTTCTAAATCCATAATTCTTAACTGTTTGGTACTGACGTCTATAATGTTTGCTCTATGGTCGTGGGGTTTACCTGCAGCACGGCGCGGCACCACGGGAATTTCTTTTTCATCAGGGTAAAACCGGCACCCGATGTTGAAAAGTTTGCCGTTCCCTTAATCAGGAAGCCGGTTCCCTTTGAGTGGAATCCCTGTACCTCACGACTTCCCATTGTAACAAGCACCCGGCTGTTTTGGGCAATATTGGCCTCAGTAACCTTCATCCCGCCGGCGGGGATAAGCAAATGCCCTTGTTCCGTTACGCTGATATAGCTGTTCCAGGTGTTCACCACATGGGGACCTTCATTGCCCTGAGTAACAATGGCAACAACCCCCTCGTGTTTAATCACTTCGTGTAATTTTTCGGGTATTTCCATAGTAAAAACTCCAATGGTTTATTAGCCTAACAAATCAGAAAAACTTTGACTTATATACTGATCCGTTTATGTTTGATTAAGGGTAACCTACCCCCTCATTTGCCCGGTAAAAGTATTGATTTTTTCAATCGATTCTAAAAAGAAATAGGAATTGGGTTAACCTGCTGAACATGTTCTATGGCCTTGCTCTCGCTTCATATATATTTCAAAAACTTTCAATTGCCCATTTACTATTTGAAAATAATCAATAACTTGCATAACTTTAGATAATAAAGTTATACATATACGACAATCGGGTGGTGGATAAGAATAGCTTTTGTTGATAAATAAGCGAGTTAGTGGCAATACATAGACCAACAAACAGAATAAATCATGATAGGTAAAATTGAAAAAGTTCCATTAAGAAACATTTGGAAACATGAAGCAAAGGACTTTACCACTTGGCTTCAAAACAACATTGACGTTTTAACTCAAGTTTTAGACTTCCAAATATCAAATGTAGAGCGCGAGCAATCGACAGGTAATTTTAATGTAGACCTTGTTGCAGAAGATGAGAACGGCAATCCAGTGATCATTGAAAACCAATTGGAAAAAAGTAATCACGACCATCTTGGTAAAGTAATTACGTATTTAGCATCTATTGGTGCTGGTAAAGCAATCTGGATTGTTTCCGAACCTAGACAAGAACACGTAAAGGCAATTTCTTGGCTAAACGAATCGACTGCTGCTGAATTTTATCTGTTCAAAATCGAAGGAATTAAAATTGGCAATTCTGACCCTGCACCTTTATTGACATTAATTGTCGGCCCAAGTGAAGAAGTTAGAGGAGCTGGTGTGACAAAAAAGGAATATGCTGAAAGACATCATTACAGAAAAAGATTTTGGACTTATCTTCTGGACAGAGCAAAGAGTAAAACCAAACTACATGCAAATATTTCTCCAAACATTTATAGTTGGGTTGGAACAAGTGCTGGTATTGGAGGAGTTGGATACAATTATGTTATAGGACAGCATGACGCTAAAGTGGAACTTTACATTGACAAGGACAAGGAAGATGGCAAAGAAAATAAAGAATTATTTGATCGGCTGCAGAAAAACAAGGATAAAATTGAAGCGAGTTTTGGTAGCAATCTTTCTTGGGAGCGACTTGACAACAAGAGAGCATCTCGTATCGCAAAACATTTCAATGACATTGGTTACAAAGACGAAAATAAGTGGGAAGAACTTGCAGACGCTATGATTGACAATATGATTAAACTAGAAAAAGCCTTATCACCGTTCTTGAAATAAAATTTACTGGCACTAACACGGGTTTTGCGT
>JAKQEF010000069.1 GCA_029558675.1 Bacteroidota bacterium
TGCTTTGACTGGTGTTCATTTTTAAAGCCATTACTTCGAAAATAATGCTTTAATATACTGAATACCAGTCTTTTATCCAAATTTTTAGACGATTAATTTACTGATTTGTAGTCAGTTATATTTTTTGTCGTGTACTAAAGTCTTTTTTAGTAAAAAAGCCTTCAACAATGCCTCTTGTTGAATAGATTACAAACTAATTGATTAGTGGTTTAAGATAGTGTTGGTGAAATCAACTTCAGTACCCTGTGGGTAGCCCCTATATTTTCCTGAACGTATTGGGCTGCAGATTTTCCGGCACTTTTTAATAACTCAGCGTTGTTGATCAGATCGTTGAGTGTTGTTGTCAGTTCATCCCCATTTTTTACTGAAAAAGCCGCTTTTCGTTCAATTAACTCCTTTGCCTCCTGGAATTTGTGGTAGTTGGGGCCAAACAGTATCGGAAGTCCAAAAGTTGCAGGCTCCAGCGTGTTGTGTATGCCGGCGCCAAATCCACCACCCACGTAGGCAATGTGACCATATTTGTATGCAGCAGCCAAAAACCCAACGGTGTCCATTATTAATGCTTTGGATTGTTTGAGAATTTGATGATTTGGCTTGGTAAATCGAATGGGCTGCGTATTGATGGCTTCAATTAATGATGTTATTCTACTCTCGGTGATTTCATGGGGGGCAAACACAATTTTTACCCGATGACGGGTATTGTTAATAAACCGGATTAGCATTTGCTCGTCTCTGGGCCAGGTGCTGCCCGCTATGATAATTACGGCATCTTTGCAAAACTCATCCAGCAACGGGATCTCTTGAGATGAACGAAAAGTTGCATATACTCTATCAAATCGAGTATCTCCTGTTATTTCAACATTATTAATGTTAATGCTTTGTAAAAGCTGTTTAGAGATTTCGTTCTGAACAAAAATGTGGTTAAAACAGCTAAGCATTTTTCGGTTCCATGAGCCATACCAGCGAAAAAAAATCTGATCAGGACGAAATATGGCGGATACGAGATGCGTGGGAATCCCCTTTCGCTTTAGTTCATTCAGAATGAAGAACCAGAATTCATACTTAATAAAAACGGCCACCACAGGATTGACCGATTCGACAAAACGCTTTGCGTTACGCTTTGTGTCCAATGGAAGATAAAACACATAGTCGGCACGGGCATAATTCTTCCGAATCTCGTAGCCCGATGGAGAGAAAAAGGTAATTAAAATTTTATGTTCAGGATTCGAGGCTTTGTATTCTTCAATGAGAGGCCTGCCCTGTTCAAACTCACCCAGGGATGCACAATGAAACCATGCAATGGAAGATTTATGGTCAAGTTTGGTGTTTAGTCGCTTTGCCCAACGCCTTCTGCCTTTAAGCCAAAGCGAAGCTTTATGGTTAAATGGGGATACGATCCAAATTAGAAAGTAGTAAAACCAGATTCCAAGCCGATAAAGGATGACCATGGTGAGATACAATTATCGTTGCAAAAGTATAGCCTAATTCTTTAATAAGCAATATGCGTAGAATGAACTATTTGTGGGAGTTTTAAAAAGTATGGAAAGGAAAAATTAAACTTTGCATGTATTTTTTTAACAAAATTAGGGGATTTTACGGATTGTAACTTGTCTAAATTTTAATTTCCTTTGCTCCGTGAGCAGCATGTATTGCCCAATGAAATTGGCAGAATTCAGAAAAAATAAATAATTAGGATCATTTTTTGTTTTTTTTTGACCAATTATTATTATTTTTCGTATATTTATTACTTAGATCGAAAGACATTTTTTTGTTTACACAGTTATTTTTTGATGTAATTATCTTGATTTTGTTCAAATCTATTGCGTAATTTAGCAAATTATTGAACCATTAGATTTCACATAATGTTATATGAATCCAAAGGATAACTGATTTTTTTTTGTAAAATATTTAAACTTGTTAATAATACGCCCATGAAAAAAATTACTCTAATACTAGGAATGGTGCTACTATCCATAGCATCATTTGGTCAAAACAACGACCTGAAAGTTGTATCCCCGGCAGGGGGTTACTTTACAGGATCGGGGATAACTCTTAGTTGGACATTGGGAGAACCAGTTATAGCAACCTTTAGCGCCGGAGACATTCTCCTTACTCAGGGTTTCCAGCAGGGCGATTTTTGGTCTCCTCCCCAATCGTATACGCTCATCCTTCTGGCTAATCCCGATAACATTGGAGCAGAGTTAATCGGTGCAGGCGAACACGAAGAAGGTTCTTTGGTAAATATTACTGCCGGCAATGTTTTAGGCTATTCATTCATTGGTTGGTCAGGGAATGAAGAGGATACAGAGTTGCTGGATGATGCCGATGAGCCTATTACCTCCTTCACCATGCCAAGCAGGGATGTTACATTTACTGCTAACTATCAGGCTGTTGATTACAATGTAAGCGTAACTGTTGTGCCTACTTCAGCAGGAACTGTCACGGGTGATGGAGTGTACCACGTAGGAGACGAGGTTTCCCTAACTGCTACAGCAAGTGATGGATACGAATTCCTGAATTGGAGAATTGATGGTTCGGTTGTGAGTTCAGACAATCCATTTACGTTTACCATGCCGGCTGCCGATGTTCAGTTAACAGCACATTTCAAAGAAGCGGGTATTGAAATCTATACCCTGACTTTAGCAGCTCTTCCTGCCGACGGAGGTACTGTTGTCGGTGGTGGTGAATATGAAGAGGGAGATGTAGTTGCCGTTGCTGCCATTGCCAACAGCGGATATGTGTTTGTGAACTGGACCAATGAAACTAATGATGTGGTGAGCACCACGGCAAGTTTCAACTATACCATGCCCGCTGCCGACGTAACCCTCACAGCCAACTTTGAGGCTGTAGTACCAACCTTTACCCTCACCCTGGTGGCTAACCCAGTAGCCGGCGGAACCGTTATCGGTGCCGGAGTATATGAGGAAGGTGATGAGGTTGCCATAACCGCTACGGCTAATAATGGATACGAGTTCGTAAATTGGACCGATGCAAGCAACGAGGTGGTAAGCACCGCGGCAAACTTCAGCTTCACCATGCCTGCCGCTAATGTAACCCTAACGGCTAACTTCAACCAGACGGCACCATACGTACTGACGCTTATTGCCAATCCTGCTGACGGCGGAGTTGTTTCCGGAGCAGGAGCATATGAAGCAGGTGATGAGGTTGCCGTTTCTGCTACAGCCAATAGCGGGTACGAATTTGTGAATTGGACAAACGAAAGTGATGAGGTGATAAGCACAACGGCAAGTTTCAACTACACCATGCCTGCCGCCAACATTACTCTCACAGCCAATTTTGAGGCGCTGCCAACCTACTATACCGTCACGTTTACTGTTACCAATATCAAGAATAACGAACCCATTGCGAATGTTGTTATCACAATCAACGACGATATAACAGCAACAACCAATGCCGAAGGTATTGCCACAGTTGAACTGCTTGATGGCGCTTATTCGTACTCTGCCAACGCAGGGGAAACCTTTACCGTTGAAACAGGTGAATTTGTTGTAGATGGCGCAGATTTGAACATTAATGTGCGTATGAACCCTGTGGGCGTTCCAGCGAATATCCTTTCAATGCTAGAGGCTTATCCCAACCCATTCAGCAGCCATGTTACCATTAAGAATGCCGACTGGGTAACCCGCGTGGTGTTTACAAATATCATAGGGCAGAAAGTTGCCGACGTAACACTTCCTGGTGTTGATGTATTCACGGTTTACACTAATCAACTTGAAAAGGGTATTTATCTGGTTATTTTCCAAGGCAATAATGGTGAGAAAGTGATAAGAAAGATGGTAAAAGAGTAGCATTTACCATCCACAGTACAAGGGGTCGTCTGAACTTATGCAGACGACCCTTTTTCATTTATTCCATTTTTCAATCTGGGGTGTAATGTCTCTT
>JAKQEF010000187.1 GCA_029558675.1 Bacteroidota bacterium
TCCCTCAATATTCGTTTTGGCCGTTCCGGGAATGGTTTTTATATATCCCACCTCATCCGTTTCGATGAACTCTTTGAAAATATCGGAATTGGGCTGATGGCCAATGGCCAAAAAGAATCCTGTGATATCCTTTTTCACAATCTCGCCCTTCCCGTTTTCGAGCAGAACCCCATTAACCCCATTGTCATCGCCAACCACTTCCTTGGTAACGTGTTCAAAAAGCACCTCAATATTCTTGGTGTTGGCTACCCGATCCTGCATGGCCTTTGAAGCGCGCAGGTAGGGCTTTCGAACTATCATGTACACCTTTCTGCATATTCCTGACAGGTAGGTTGCCTCTTCACATGCCGTATCGCCTCCTCCAACCACTGCCACATCCTGTCCTTTGTAAAAGAATCCATCGCAGGTGGCGCAGGCCGAGACTCCCTGCCCCTTATACTTGTCTTCCGACTCCAGACCAAGGTATTTGGCCGTGGCACCCGTGGCAATGATGAGCGCATCGGCAAGCACCTCTTTCTCATTGTCAATGGTTACACTGAATGGCTGTTTCGAGAGGTTGGCAGCCGTAGCCATACCAAAGCGTACATCGGTTCCAAAGCGTTGTGCCTGCTTCTTCAAATCTTCCATCATTTCAGTTCCGTTAATGCCTTCGGGGTACCCTGGGAAATTGTCCACCTCTGTGGTAGTAGTCAACTGCCCGCCGGGCTGTAATCCTTCGTACAGCACAGGGTTTAGGTTTGCTCTGGCCGCATATATTGCTGCGGTATAGCCTGCAGGTCCCGACCCAATTATTAGCACTCTCACATGTTCCGATGCCGTACCAGCCTTCTGCTCAACGGGCTTATCTTGCGATTCGAAAGGTTTAAATAGTTCCATGTATTGTATTTTTTTGTTGATAATTAAAGCAAAACAACGATTGCCAAAAAGGGTTCAAACGGAATAAAATCGTTTGGTTTTCAGCGATGCAAAGATAAAATCAAACCGATGATTTCGCAAAAAAACCATAATTTGCAAACAATAATACTCCATTTATTGTTATCCAAAATAAAACAGCCATGGCATTCACACTACAAATATCAGAAAAGGCTCCAGATTTCACCCTGCCGGCCACCGATGGGAAAGTATATAGTCTCTCCGATTTTAACGAGAGAGTGATTGTTGTATTCTTCACCTGCAATCACTGTCCTTACGTGATTGGCTCGGATGAGGTAACCCGTAGTACGGTAGAAAAGTACGCCCCAAAAGGAGTAAGGTTTATCGGGATTAACTCAAATAGCCCGAATACCTACGAGGAAGACAGTTTCCCAAATATGGTGAAAAGGATGGAAGAGCATAAATTCCCATGGCTCTACCTGCACGATGCAACTCAGGAAATCGCATTAAAGTATGGAGCCCTGCGTACACCTCACTTTTACGTTTTCGACGAAAACAGAAAGTTGATATACACCGGGCGTGCCATTGACAATCCCCGCGAATCCTCCAAATCCACAGTGAACGGCTTGGAGAATGCGCTTGACGATTATCTGGCAGGAAAAGAGGTAGCCGTTAAGATTACCAATCCCATCGGTTGCAATGTTAAATGGGAAGGCCAACACAAACACTGGATGCCAGCCGATGCCTGCGATTTGATATAGCGTCTTTACCAAGAGGGGTATCGATTCATTACTTTAGCGATGATTCGTTCGCTTCGGGATTTACCATAATCCAGTAATCATTGGGAGCACCTGTTGGTGCGCTAAACTGACCCATTGTGGGTATCTCTAAAAACGGGTATTTTACATGCATCAGGTAAAGCCCCTGAGGATAGGCAATGGTGATTTCTTTGCGTTCTCCCTCTTGTCTCAGCAATCCTTCAAACTCATCGATGGTAAGGCTGCCATTGCCAATATCCAGCAATCTTTTTGCGATTATCCTCACCATTCCTTTGACAAACCTATCAGCAGAAATACTGATTTTCAACCTGTTTCCCCATTGATTGGTAAATACCTTCACCGATTTCACCCTGCAGATATTGCTGTCGTTCCGGCCCGGAGTCTTACAGAATCGCGAAAAATCGTTATAGTTCGGTACCATATTGGCAGCGCGTTGCATTTCGTGAAGATTCAAATGCTTTTCGTGATACAAGGCACTTACACCGCTTAAAAATGGGTCTTTGTAGGTATGAATGTAGTATTCGTAAGTTCTCTCAATGGCACTGAACTGAGCATGATTTCCTGCCTCAACGGGGATGATGTCGAATACAGCGATATCATCGGGCAAAACTTTATTAATACGCCAAAGCAGGTCAATTTCCAACTCCCTGTCCGTATCGAAATGGAAGAAAAATTGTGCCGCATGAACCTTCGCATCCGTTCTGCCACAGCCAATGCAGGTTATTGGCTTTCGGAATATTCTGCTAATACAGGATTCTATAGTTCCCTGCACGGTTGTTACCCTTGCCTGTCGCTGCCATCCCCTATACTGCAGCCCGTTGAAACCAATGTGCGCAAAATACCGCATGGACAATTTCCTGTGCTTTTAATTTTTGGTGAAAAACATTTCTAAATTACGACAACAAAGCTAAGAAAATATGAAAAGATGTACTCGAAATCTCAGCAATTGACTGCATTATTGAGTATTTTTGCCAAATGAATTTTCTGTGTTTAATTAGCATTTTTGCATAATAACGGGGTTAATTTTTTTTTAAGATTAATCCCCGGTTTGAAACCCATTCGATTGGTATTACATCCATTCTTATCAACAGAAGTAGTAATGAAAATAAAAATTCTGCTTTTTTCCCTTGCTTTTGCCATAAGCCCTATCATAGCACAGGCCCAAAGCATAGCTATCAACGAGGTAATGTCCTCCAATGCCACCACTATTGCCGATGAGGATGGCGATTACGAGGATTGGCTGGAGATTTACAATTATGGCGATGAAATCGTTGAATTGGAAGGTTTTGGTTTGTCCGACAGCTACGGCAACCCTTTCAAGTGGATTTTCCCAAACATTAGCATTAATCCCGGCCAATTCAAACTGGTATGGGCTTCGGGGAAGGATAGGGTTAATGCAGAATCTCCCCTGCATACCAATTTTAAAATAAGCGCCAACGGCGAAGAGCTAATCCTCACCAATCCCATGGGGGTGCTTGTTGACGAGCTGGAACCCATTGCCATTCCCACGGATTATTCCTACGGAAAATTTCCAAACGGTTCGGGACCGTGGCGTTTTTTCACCTCCCCCACTCCGGGAACAGGGAATGTCGGACCTGGTTATGGTTTTCTGCTTGCTCCGCTACACTCATCGCATCCCGACGGTATCTATACCGATAGCATCAATGTCACCATTTCTACCACTGACGAAGGTGTGCAAATATACTATACGCTCGATGGTTCTGAACCCGATGAGACCTCGGCATTATACCAGGGGCCCATAACACTGACCAGTCGTATTGGCGAACCTAACGATATATCGATGATTCCAACCAACAACGACAACAATCCGGGACCACCGTACTACGAGGGTTGGCAATCCCCTCAGGGAGAAGTGTTCAAAATAAACGTACTTCGGGTAAGGGCCTACCACCCCGACGCACCGGCCGGAAAGACGGGCACGTTCACCTATCTGATAGATTCAAACGGGCAAAACCGTTACTCCCTACCTTTCTTTTCTATTTCTACACACAGGGACAACCTGTTCGATAACGAAATAGGAATTTATGTACATGGCAATCACACTAACTATTTTCAGGACGGCATAGAGTGGGAACGCCCGGCCAACATCACGTTTTTCGAAAACGGTGGCGGGTTAGCCTTTAAAGAGGATGTTGGAATCAGGCTGCATGGCAACACAACCCGCAGCCGTCCCCGAAAATCCATAAGGGTATCCTCTCGCTCCGAATACGGCAATAGCTGGATTAACTACCAGCTTTTTCCCGATAAGCAGGTTGATATGTACAAGCGTATGATTCTGCGTAACTCAGGTAATGACTGGGATTGGGCTATTTTTCGCGATGCTTTTATTCAGTATCTGGCCAAAGACCTGCACGTGGAAACTCAGTACTATCGTCCTTCAATTGTGTTCATCAACGGTGAGTATTGGGGAATACACAACATTCGCGACAGGTACGACGAGCATTACATATTCTCGCACTATGGCATTGAAGAAGACGAAATGACCATCATGGAGAATAATTCGGAGTATAAATTTGGCAATCCGGATGGAGTGGACCATTATGAGCAAATGCTTGATTTCATAGGTGACAACGATTTGGCACAAAACAACAACTATGCAACGGTTAAAACCATGATGGATGTTGAAAGCTTCATCGACTTTCAGTTCACCCACATCTTTGCCATGAATACCGATTGGCCAGGCAATAATTCTCTGTACTGGCGATACATGCGCAATGGCTATGATCCCAATGTTCCCTACGGGAGGGATGGACGCTGGCGATGGATGATTCTCGATACCGACTTTGGCTTTGGACTTCCATTTTTCTACGTTCCCGGCGTTAATGAGGGCCCTGCGCACAATACACTGGCTATGGCAACACAACCCGACGGGGAAGGGTGGCCAAACCCACCCTGGTCAACTTTTATCCTTCGTCGCTTGCTTACCAACCAGTCGTTTAAGTACCAATTCATCAATCGCTATTGCGATTTGCTGAATACCACCTTTAGCAGCGAACATGTTTTGGCTACCATCGA
>JAKQEF010000188.1 GCA_029558675.1 Bacteroidota bacterium
TCCCTAATCTCCTTTATGGTATTCTCAATCATCTTATTGGTTTGCGACAGCAGGGCCTGAGCCTCCTCCTTGGCCTTGCGCAATATCTCTTTCCGCTGGTTTTGAAGGGTATCCAATTCACCCTCCAGCCTCTTTTCATACTCCTCGGCTTTCTTGCCCGAAAGGCGGATATTCTCCCGCTTCCTTTCCCAGTAGCGCTTGTCGCGCGTAATCTCGCGCAAATGCTTTTCAAAGGTCGTGTAGTCGGTTCCCGTTTTGCTCTCGGCAGTTTTCAGAATATCAGCGGGAAGTCCGATTTTTTGGGCAATCTCAAAGGCAAAGCTGCTTCCCGGCTTGCCCATCTCCAGCTTGAAAAGGGGCTCAATCCTACCCGCGTCGAACATCATGGCCCCGTTGATAATGCCATCGGTGCCGGCGGCAAAGTGCTTGAGATTTGAGTAGTGCGTGGTGATAACCCCAAAGGTCCCCATTTCGTTGAGTTTTTGCAAAATGGCCTCGGCAATGGCTCCCCCCGCCAAGGGGTCGGTACCGGCACCAAATTCATCAATGAGCACCAGAGTATGGCCATCGGCGTGCCTGATGAAATGCTTCATGTTGATTAAATGCGAGCTGTAGGTGCTTAGGTCATTCTCAATGGACTGCTCGTCGCCTATGTCGATAAAGATTTTGTTGAATAACCCCATCTCGGAGTTCTCCATGACGGGTGGCAAAAATCCGCACTGCAGCATGTACTGGGATACGCCGATGGTTTTAAGGCAAACCGACTTCCCCCCTGCGTTGGGACCGGAAATCAACAGGATATGATGGTGGGCATTCAGTTCCATATCGAGGGGCACAACCTCCTTGCCTTCGCGCCTTAGGGCTAACATGAGCAACGGGTGCACCGCCTTGCGGAGATACATCCGCGGGCTATCGTGCAGGATGGGTTTTGCCCCTGCCACATTCACCGCAAACAACGCCTTGGAATGTAAAAAGTCGATTTCGCCAAGGAAATCGTATGAATGTAGCAACTCGGGCAAGTAGGGGCGAATGGTATCGGATAGTTCCACCAGTATTCTGATGACCTCGCGCTTCTCATCGTACTCCAACTCTTTAATCTCGTTGTTTATCTCCACCACCTCGATGGGTTCGATAAAGACGGTCTTCCCCGTGGCCGATTCGTCCTGAACAAACCCCTTAAGCTTACGCTTATTGGCAGCGCTGACGGGGATAACAATACGCCCATCGCGGATTGATGTTGTGGTCTCCTTATCGACAATGCCCGCAGCCTGCGCCGCTTTGAGAATTGCGCCCATGCGCTTCGACACCGCCTCCTGCTTCGAAGCCATCTCGCTCCGTATTCGGGCCAGCTCGGGAGAAGCGTTATCCTTAATTTTTCCAAAACGATTGATGATGGCATCAATGCGCTGCGCGACGAAGGGAAAATAGTCCACATCCTCGGCCAACCGCGTAAGATGGGGGTATTTTGGCGTTTCGCCCTTTCGGAAGAAGGTGGTCAACGCCTTAATGGCATCAATGGATTTGCGAAGCGTGAAGAGTTCGGTCTCGTCTAACCATGAGCCCTCACGCTTAATGCGTTCGAGAAAGGGGGTGGCATCGGCATAGCCATCCACAGGGAATGACTCCTCCATCAGGCAGATGGTCTTCATCTCGGCGGTCTGCTCAATCCATTCCTGCACAAGATCAAAGTCGTTTGAAAATTGGACATCTATGGTCTTTTTCTTGCCCAGCGGGCAAAAACACATATCGGCCACCTGGCTGCGGATTCGGTCAAATCCGATTTTCTCCTCAAAACTGCTTGGGTAAATACTGTGCATGGCTCATCTATTTATGGTTTTGCGAAGGCAAGGCTTTTTAGCATTGCTGTTCATTTGGAAAACCACTCTTCAATTATACAAAAAATCTGTCAACCGAAGCACTGTACTCCCGCTTTTTAACAAAACCACTGTTTGCAGATGGCGTTTTGTCCACCGTGTTAAGATGCACAATCTTTTTAGTAAATCTCCTGTAATTTGATTTTGCGTTGTTTGGTGCAGCTTGCAAGAGTGTATTTTTTGCTTGGCTACTATTTTTCAGGGAACAATAAACTGATTGTTTGAAACCAATAATAAAGTGCTTCACCGCTCTCTACATATTTCAACCGCTTGTTTAAGTAATTATATTCAGGGTTTGTTATCAAATAATCAGTCAATGGAATTTCTTTGCTAAACACCTTCAAACCGTCCTTATGGTCTGTCAGAATAATTGCAGCTAAATATGCAGCTTTAGCACTTGCAACTTGTGCTTCTAGAATACTAAACTTGCCTTGAAAGACAAAATGTCTGAATTGATTTATACCTGTGTTTATCTCTTTAAATTTCAATTTCTCATCATCTGTTTTTAAAATATCTTTTCGAGCAATTAACAATGCCGTTGCAATAGTGTCATTTAATATCTGATCAACAGATTCAATTTTTCTTTCAGGTCTGAAAGCAATTTCGCCTTTTGCTGACTCCATGAATGACTTTTTAAAAACTTCCATATCTGTCAGTAAATGGAACAAGCAGCCAACATCAAAGAGTTGTTTTAATATTTCCTTTTCCTTCTCTCTGTTGTATGGAACCCCTATCGTATTTGGTGCGAATGCTGCGAGTTTATCACCTGTAATTGAATTGATGTCGGGTGTTTTGATAATTACCGGATTACCGGTTTGTAGCAACCATTCTGTTTCTAACGCCCTCTCTATAATCAATGGATAATGGTTCTCCGCAAATAGCACATCGAGTAAAATTTCTCTTTCGGGATTGGAAATTACCTGATCTTCTTTATTTTTAATTGCAAAGTTTGAGGTGTAAATGAATTTGTAGTGTGACTTTGGGATACCACCTTGATAGCTTCTCTTTTCATCTAACTCCATCCGTATAAATGCACCTGATGCTTTAATTTTTGATAAAAATATTTCTAATTCTTCCCGATTAATTTTTGGATTTACGATAATGTCAATGTCAAGTGAAAATCTCTTGGGCTCTTTCATTAGCAGAACCAAACTTGTTCCTCCTTTAAAAATGAAATCTAATCCCGTCAACTGCAATTGTTCTAATAAATATAGAGCATAAATCATACTCTCCATCAAGTTTGGGTCTTTGCTATATTTTTGCCTTTTCTCAGCAATCCATTCTACTGATAGTGATTTAATATCAATCATTCAAAATATAATTTGGCATATCCGTTTTCTTTGAAAAAAACTCCATCATCTCTGTTTCTTTTCTCCTTCTTTTTGAGTAGTTAAAAAGTTTAGTAAAGTCAATAGCATATCTACTGTAAGCATTGTTGATTATGTGGACTAGTTCGTTTCCTTGAAATGCAGCAAATAGCTTTTTATCGCAATACAAGTCCACTATTAACTTTTCAAGTGTTGTTGTTGTGACTTTTTGTACTTTTTGAGTAGGTGATTTTGAAACTAATGATTGTAAAACAATTGCATTTTCAGCTTCATAAACATATCGTTCAATTTCTTTGTTCTCAGGTTCGATAAAGATATTGCGAATATTTTCTGCTCTTAAAAAACTGTAAACTGGCTCAAGTGCATCTTTTTCTACTTGCACAATAGTGATAGCCTTACCCGGAATATGGAGCATAAATTCATGTGTAATTTTGGTTGACCAAATACAATACTTTAGTTGTCCAAACTGCTTTTCAATTTTGCCGGAAATCTTTTTTTCATCTTCGCCAATACAAGGTTTGAAAATAGGTTTGAATGAAAATGTAAAAAGCCCCCTCTTGATTGTAGTAATGATTTTGTTAACCTTCAAATGGTAAACTCTCCATCTGAAAGTTGTTTCTTTCAAATCAGGTTCAAATTGTCGGTAGAAGTCAAAAAGTTCTTCCCTGGAAAACAATTCTCTTCCTTCGAATTCCTTTTTAAGCCGTTCTATGATATAATCTTTTGCCACAATATTTTTTATTCTAGTTTGCAAATATAATTAAAATCTAACAAAAGACAGCAATATTGTTTTAGTGTCAAATGTTAGATTTCAAACGAAAGACACCAAGTGGTGCTTAGTGGAAAGTGCTTGAAATTTCACTTTTCCCAAATAACACTAATCATGTAATTAAAGGTAGGAACGAACAGTTGCGATGCTGTCAAATACGTTTTCTGCTAACCATTGACTACAAAAGTAGCAAGCATTCGGTAACTTCATCAAATGAATGGCCAATATCCCTTTTAATGCTATGTGCACGGGGCTGAAATCCAAGGATTTTTACAACGATTGCCAACGATAAACGGTTAATGGCAAACCAAAAATCGCACACCCATTGGCATGGGCAGACAAATAAATCAGAAATAAATAAAGGCTGTATCGCCTCGGTGCAAGCCGTTACTTTACAATTCCTGCAAATCCCATGAAGGCCAATGCAAGAATACCCGCCGTCAGAAGGACAATGGGGACGCCCCTCATGCCCTTAGGAACATTGGCCAGTGCCAGCTGCTCCCTGATACCCGCCATGATAATCAGCGCCAGTCCGAAACCGATGGCAGTGGCAGCGCCAAATACAACCCCCTCCAGCAGGTTGTAGTTCTTTTTGATAACCAGTATGGCCACCCCCAGCACAGCGCAGTTGGTGGTGATTAGGGGCAGAAAAATACCCAGAGCCTGATAAAGCACAGGGCTTAACTTCTTTAGTATAATCTCAACCATCTGCACCAGGGCAGCAATAACCAGAATAAACACGATGGTCTGCATATACGCAATCCCCAGAGGATTGAGTACATAGTGCTGCAGCAAGAAGGTTACTATGGTGGCCAGCACAATCACAAAGGTAACCGCCCCGGCCATACCCATGGATGTTTCAATCTTATTGGATACCCCGATGAAAGGGCATATTCCTAAAAACTGGGCAAGAACAACGTTGTTGACAAATATTGCCGCAATGATGATTAGAATGTATTCCATGACAACCTCCTGCTATTTTTTGATTCTGTTGAATAGTGCAATAAGGTAGGCCAGGGCAATGAATGCTCCCGGAGCCAGTATGAATACGATGATGCCATCGCCACTGATAAACTTATGGTCGAAAACGGACCCGCTGCCCAGCACCTCTCTTACGGTACCAAGCAGAGCCAATGCAAAGGTGAAACCCAGCCCCATGCCAATTCCGTCGAGGGCCGATTGGAAAACGTTATTCTTGTTGGCAAAGGCCTCGGCACGGCCAAGCACGATGCAGTTAACCACAATGAGTGGGATGAAGATGCCCAACTTCTCGTAGAGTGCCTGCGTGTAGGCCTGCATCACCAAATCGACAATGGTAACGAAGGTAGCAATGATTACAATGTAGGCGGGAATGCGCACCTTGTCGGGGATGAGTCGCGCCAGAAGCGAAATGACCACGTTGGAACCCAGCAACACAAACGTGGTGGCCAGACCCATGCCCAATCCGTTCATGGCCGACGAGGTGGTGGCCAATGTTGGGCACATGCCCAAAACAATCACAAAAATGGGGTTCTCCTTGAGAATACCCTTGGTTAAATTGTAGAACTTATTCATTGTACACCTCCTTCCTTAAGAGCCTTATATGCACGTTCCACGGCATCGCAATAGGCCCGGGATGTTATGGTTGAAGCAGTGATGGCATCTACATCTCCGCCATCCTTAACAACGCTTAGTTTAAAGTTTTCGGGGTTTTTCCCCTCGAATTGCACGCTGAAATTTGACTTCTGGGGCTCCATCTTATCGCCCAGCCCGGGGGTTTCCTTGTGCGACACCACTGCCACTTTATGGATAGTACCATCGGGAAGGAAGCCCACCATCAGCTCAATGAGCCCTGCAAAGCCATTCATGCTGAATGTTTTCACCGCTGTTCCCACCAGTTCGCCATCCTTCTTGGCGGGGAACAAGGTTAACTCTCCCCCATCCATTTCAATGGTTTTCGCCTCCTCAAAGGGTTGGTTGTCAAACTCGGGTACCACTACCTCAATGGCCGAGTTTATTTTGAGCATCTGAGCCTTGACAATGGCTTCATTGGTAAACTGATGTACTAACCCCAGCGCTGCCGATGCCACTAGGGAAATAATGAGCAGCGACAGGGTCATGTTCTTAAAACTGGACTCCACGTTAGCCATTTTTCTTAACCTCCTCTCCAAATCTTTTTGGTTTTACATATCTGTTAATCAGTGGGACAAAGGCATTCATGATTAGGATTGCAAAGGAAATGCCCTCGGGGTATGCCCCCCACACCCTGATGATAACGGTTATCAATCCGATGCCTACGCCGAATATCCACATCCCTTTGGGATGCATGGGCGAAGTAACGTAATCGGTTGCCATGAATATGGCTCCCAGCATCACACCACCCGTAAGCAGATGGAAAAGTGGGTCGGCATTGGCCTGTGGATTAATCAGCCAAAGGATTCCCGTAAAAGCAACGATGGTGGTAAAGATGGAAACGGGGATATGCCATGTGATTACTTTAGTAACAAGAAGCCACACGAATCCGATGATCAGGGCAAAGGCAGCAATCTCGCCCAACGATCCGCCCATGGTACCCATAAACAACTGCATATGGCTGGGTATCTGTTCGGAAATAACGCTCATGGTATCGCCCTTGCCAAGCCCCTCCTTAACAATGGCCAACGGGGTTGCCCCGGTAACGGCATTGATGTACGACATGCGCGATTCAATGGGAAGCGGCCAGCTGGTCATATGAACCGGAAAGGAGATGAGCAGGAATACACGCCCTACCAGTGCGGGGTTGAAGGGGTTGTTACCCAACCCTCCGAAGCTCATCTTCCCCACCCCAATGGCAATAATAGCACCGATTACCACAATCCACCATGGAAGGTTACTGGGCAGGTTGAAAGCCAGAATTAGCCCTGTAACCAGTGCCGAGCCATCGGAGATGGTTGGTTTAACTTTAAGCAAGAACTTCTGGATAAGGTACTCAAATAGTAAGCACGAGGTAATGGAAATGAGTGTAACCACAAGCGCACCCATCCCAAAGTAGAAAAGGGTAACTGCCAAAGCAGGAGCAAGTGCCAGCACCACATTGTACATCAACCGCGAGGTTGATTCCCCGCTGTGTGTATGGGGTGATGGCGATACGACTAAAAGTTTGTTCATTATTATGCGTTTTTATCTTTTATTTCTCAATGAGACACAATGATGAAATCAGCTTTTTCGGGCTCTAATCATGGCAAAAACTTCCGCTTTCCCAAGCCGTATGTAATCGAGCAGGGGTAGGTTGGCAGGACACGCAAAACTGCACGAACCGCATTCCATGCAATCCACCACCCTTTCCGGCTCCATCCTGTCGTACAGCCTACGTTGCGCAAGCTGGTTGAGCAGATATGGTTCGAGCCCCATGGGGCACGCAGCCACGCACTTACCGCAACGGATGCACGAGGGTTGGGCTTCGCCCCGAAGCGATTCTTTGGATGGAAATAGAATAACACCCGATGTCCCCTTGGTAACGGGGGCTTCCACACTATTGATGGTCTTACCCATCATGGGGCCGCCGTTAACCACCTTACCCACATCCTCGGGCAGTCCGCCTGCTGCTTCAATTAACTTAGAAATAGGTGTGCCAATGCGTACCAGGTAGTTACCGGGATTCTTCACACCCTTTCCGGTTATGGTTACAATCCTCTCGACCAATGGCTTACCCTTTTGAACCGCCTCGTAAACGGCCAAAGTGGTTCCCACGTTGTGCACCACTGTACCAACATCAATTGGCAAGCCACCCGATGGAACCTCGCGCTTGATAAGCGCTTTAATCAGCTGTTTTTCACCTCCCTGCGGATACTTAACCCTCAACGGATAAACCTCTATGCCGGGATAACCGGTACTCACATTCTTCAGATGTGCAATGGCATCGCGCTTATTGTTCTCAATGCCGATTAATGCCCTCTCTGCACCCAGCACCTTTTTTAGCACCATGATGCCCACCATCAGCTCATCGGCTTTCTCTAACATCAGCCTGTGGTCGGAGGTGAGGTATGGCTCACATTCAACCCCGTTGATAATCAGTACGTCAACCTTTTTGCCCTTGGGAACGGCCAACTTCACATGCGAAGGGAAGGTGGCACCACCCAGCCCCACAATACCTGCCTCGTTGATTTTGACAATGAGCTCCTCCGCCGAAAGCGAAATCTCCTTTTTCACGTCAGCCGTTCTGTCAATCCCCTCCATCCACTCATCGCCCTCAATCTTGATGGTTATTGCCGGCTTTTTATAGCCCGAAGAGTCTAAAATGGGGTCCAGCGATTCCACCACCCCCGATACCGACGAGTGGATGTTGGCCGAAACAAACCCGTTGCTCTTGGCAATCAGCTGCCCCACCCTAACGCTATCGCCCTTGGCAACAACGGGGGTTGCAGGGGTGCCAATGTGCTGGGCAATGGGAATGGAAACCTGCTCGGGTAGCGGCAAAACTTCGATGGGCCTACTTGCCGACAGCTTTTTCTCGGCGGGATGAACCCCGCCCTTGGGAAAAGTTTTTAACATTATTCAGCAGTATTTCTAATATCGAACAATTGGTTACAATTTATTATCAATCTATGATTTAGGTTTTCTTGCCATCTATAGGCATTACATTTTGCTCCTCATCATGCCGTTTCGGAGCCCACCTCAACCTCCTCCTTCTTCTTGCGTGGTGGGAAATTGGCCTCGAGAATGGCTCCCGTGGGGCACACTTCAACACACTTGCGACACAGCTTACACTTATTGAAATCGATATATGCCAAAAAGTTCTCTATCACAATGGAGTCGTGAGGGCATGCCTTGACACACAAATTACACCCGATACATGCCACCGCGCAACTTTTCTTGGCAATACCGCCCTTATCCTTGTTCACGCACGACACGAAAATGCGCTTACCTTTGGGCCCTTTTTTCCTCAACTCGATAATGGATTTCGGGCAGGCCTTGATACATGCGCCGCAAGCGGTGCAATTCTCCTCGCTAACCACCGGCAAACCTGTGGCCACATCAATATGTATGGCATCGAACTTACAAACCTCAACACAGTCGCCCAGCCCAAGGCACCCAAACTGGCACCCCGTATCGCCGCTGAAAATGGTAGTGGCACTTTTGCATGATGAAGCTCCGTTGTAAACACTGGTTTTGGGCCTGTGCTGGGGTGCTCCCGCGCATCGCACCACGGCAATCATGGGGTCCTGTGCCACGGCATCCTTCCCAACAACCTTAGCGGCAGCGGCAAAAACTGCGTTGCCCCCGGGCGGGCAAAACATATCGGTGATGTCATCGGCCTTAACAAACGCCTCGGCAAATCCCCTGCAACCCGGATAGCCACACCCTCCGCAATTGGCACCGGGCAAAACAGCCTCAACGGCATCAATCCTTGGGTCCTCATACACCTTGAACTTTTGGGCTACAAGGTAAAGAACAACCGCAGCCAATACCCCCAAGGCACTAAGCATCAAAACGGTAGAAATAATGATAGAATAACTCATGTCATTCAAAGTTTATTAAACTGGTTCTATGTCGAAAGTAAAACGTTTGGAAACTCTGTTCTTAAAGCCATACAAGGCCAGGTAGTAGGGAACAAGTACCGACAGCGAAATCAATCCCGCCATCGCCTCGTGCACTTTGCATACCGAGAGCAGGATAAGAGATAGAAGCACTAAAAAGAAGGGTAAAACATAACCCAGGAATAAAGCCCTGAAACCGAGGGATTGTCGTAAAATAACCTTTACATCCTCTCCCACCCGATATTCGTGATTGGGTTTTTGAACTACCACGGTTTTCTGAGATGAACCGGACATACCGCAAACTCCCTGCGCATGACAACCAGCACAGGCTGAGTTGCTTGTGATGCACACAATCACCTCGTCGGGTGTAATCTCTTGCACTCTTCCAATATGGTCAACCGTTTTG
>JAKQEF010000026.1 GCA_029558675.1 Bacteroidota bacterium
TAACGTTCCTGTGAACTTACATTTGAATAGAACATTACTCCAAGGAGTAGTAGCGATACCAAACGAATTGTTTTCATAGTAAAAAAGATTTAATAGTTAGAAATGTATTTAGAACATAAATTTCACTCCGAATAATGCCGATGGGCCGCTTTTGTCAAATAGATCATCCCACGAATCAGCTACTGTGTACCCGTTAGCATCGGTAACATCCCCTATAAAACTATAGGCACCAAGCCCTCCGACAAGTTGTATGTTGTGTCTCAAATTTAATGCCAAGTTAACACCGGGCTTAATATACAATGAACTAATTGTACTATTGATGCTTTCATTGGTTGTATTATCAAGCCCAAATCCGAAATATGGACGTATTTCCAAATTTCTACCCAGCTGGAATCCCTTGGCAAGCCCTGCCCCATACCTCATGAAGGATGATTTTTCACCCTGGTATTCTTTTGAATCGAAACCGCCGAATTCGCCATAGAGGTAAAATGCAGGTATTCCAATAAAACGGCCCAAGCGAAAATCGGCACGCAGTAAAAGGCCGGAAGTATTACCCCCTTCGCCTCCCACTATCAGCTCCAGTCCGAAATCATTTTGCTGTTGCAGAGTGAAACCTGCCTCCAGTTTTCTTCCTGCAACCTGATAGAATTTTGATGTTCCCATATCGCCTGTGGCCTCCTTCCTGTTGTCAACAATGCTTGATTTCCCTGCTACGCGAATGACACCCCTTCTTTTGGGTTCGGCCTCGTTGGTTTTCGGATTGTAAACATGCTCGTACACAAAGAAACGGTAATCGGTTTTCAGCCCCTCTTTCAGGCCGATCTTCGCCCTAAGCGGACGGGTTTCGTAAAGCGGTGTTTTTACCTTTAAATCTTCTACCTTCATTTCAGTTTTGTAGATAACCTCATCGTACGATTTCTGCACCATCTCTTTAAGAAGTTGTTCCATGGTCTTTGCTTTTAGAGCTAAGCGGATACCCGATGAAGATTCCAGTTGAATTGCCGAAACGGAAGCGATTTGTATCGCAAGCGGATTAAAAGAAAAAACAATATTATCAAAAGCAGCCCGTTTCTGTTTCTTTACATCCTCTGTATCATCATCATAAATCCAATTATCGTAAAGTTCATTCTGCTTTTCCTCATTGAAATCTAAGCGGAAAAGATAGCCAACGGCTGTTGCCTGCCATCCCTTCATGTTTTCCATTTTTGCCTCTTTTGTTGTTTTAACATTCTGAAGGTCGATGACAAGAATATGGCTAAGGTTTATCAGCCGATTCCCAAAATCTTCGAGAGCAGCATTACCCCTCTTGCTTGTTTGAGCTTTTAAGAAATCTGCATCAGTAACAGAAAATCGTCCACGCTTATGAATCAAGTCCATATTCATAGTCCCATCGGGCTGCCTGTTGTACCATTTGGCAATCAGCTGACGGCCAATATTCATACTATTTAGCTCATTGAGCAACGCATCCTGAGTGCCTTTCGTCGGTAACTGTCCTGCTGTAGAGGAGCTGATTATAATATTATTGAAATTATTATTGTCGTACTTATCGGAAAAGACAATAGAATCGATTAGGGGCCTAACCTCATTCCAATGGTTTTGGGAGGAATTGTCAATGTAAAAAACCGCAAACGAGCTACGGTCGTACGTAGTAGGGATGGTTTTAGATTTTGCAATATCCTGTGCAAAAAGGGTACCCGCAAATGTTAAGAAAAACAGGGTTAGTAGTTGTGTTCTCATAGCAAATGAAATTTAAGAGGTTTTAAGTTGTTATGTTCCAATAAAAATATCTAGCCAAACGATGTTAAACAAGTTACATTATCAGAAAGTAAAAAACACAAAGTATTTTTTTAACAATAATTGTGCTAAAAAAACTGTAAATGAAAAAAAACGCCTAATATCTATCCTTTCGTAAACGGATACTACTGTGCAATTAAACAATCAAAAATAGCTTTCGTAAATGGAATATTTAGGTATAAAGTTAAAAAAAATTACGGAAGCCAGTCATTATTCGAAAAATTTCCGTTGCCCAGCAATAACTCTTCGTCCGAGACAATAGACAAATAATGCTTTATGGCAATTCAACTCCCATCGCTCCGGATATTCTCTTGGGGATATCCGTATTATCTAAGTTTCCAGAAAACATTTCTTGTCCAACCCCAATGGCATAAACAGGAACCTGTGATCCCGTATGCGACAGTGTTGTCCAACCCAACCCTGCCCTTTGGTTCAAAACACGGATAGCTGCGGTTGCCATGGGGTCGAATGAACCGTACTCCTTGCGATTGGCCTCTTTATCGCGCGAATTGTTTTGCTTTAGGGAAGCCAAATGTGCTTTTTGTAGGTACGACAATTGCGTCTCGTTAAACGATTTGGGGTCAATATTTAATTCGTCTGAAACAAATTGTAAATAACTATTAAAAGTGGGGTTGGATTTATGTTTTGTTTTAAACTCCAAAACCTTGTTATTGAACCTATCAATAGATTGCTTTTGGTTGGCCAGTAAAGGGAAGTTTGTTTCATATTTCATTGTGCCATTGCCAATGGTCATCCCGCCTGTTTCGTGGTCGGCAGTTACCACGATTAGCGTTTCGTTGGGGTGTTTGTTGTAAAAATCAACGGCTATGGCAATGGCATCAGAAAAGGCAATAACTTCTCCTACTGTCGTAGCAGCATCGTTATTGTGGCAAGCCCAATCGATTTTTCCACCCTCTACCATCAGGAAAAAGCCCTTTGGGTTCATGAGCACATCAATGGCTAAAGTTGTAATATTGGCTAGGGTAACATCTGCCGAATCGGCATCAATTCTCCATTTCAGTGTAGAACTTGCATCAGGCTCGGGAGCTGAGTAAACAATGGATGAATAAGCGTTTAGTATTGAATCGGGTATAGGAAACGTTTGAGTAAAGTAGAATTTTTCTGCCATCCCCTTTGCAAAAACATCGCCTAAAGGATTTTTACTTTTTTCCCCTTTGGGGTCTAAAAAACCACCTCCTGCAAAAAATCTAAAACCTGCTTTTACCATATCATGTGACACTTCGTGATACATGTTCCTGTCGGGTTGGTGGGCATAGAATGCTGCGGGGGTTGCATGATCGATACTAACGCTAGTGGCGATTCCCACTTGAAAACCTTCCTTGTGGGCATGGTATGCAATGCTGAACAGCGTATCGGTATGCTCGGCATTCAACCCCAACGTGTTTATCGAGGTTTTACTACCCGTAGCCAGAGCCGTACCGGCAGCAGCGGATCCTGTGATGTAACGATTGGCCGCATAGGTGGTAGCAAAACCTGTAACGGGGAATGAGGTGAAACTTAGGTCTTTATTCCCATAAGTATCACTGATGGCAGCCAGATATGCCTGAGTAGCATTGATCTGCTGCAAGCCCATTCCGTCGCCAATAAAATAGAAAACGTATTTAGCCTTATTTCCGTCATCCGCCCGATGGCAGGAATAGAAAAGTGAGCCTGATAAAATAATGGCGATGATTAATGAGAATCTGATAGTTTTAAACATGCTATAGAGTATTAGAAAACAATAAGTAATTAACAAAAAAACATAAGTATTTGTTGGTTCAAATTTGCAAATATTATTACGAGAAATCAACAGTTTGAACCTTGAAAATATATGGAAAAGCACAGTAGAATAATCTAATTTGCAAAAAATAATGCTAAAAAAATGAACGTTGCTTTTCCATGGATGGAGTTATCCACGAGAATCCTTGAACGCATTGCGCATCTGGCAAAATCAACCGTGATACCCTTGGGAAGTTTTTAAACCTTAAACACCGCTTAAAAAAAGGGTTAAGAAAACTCTCAACCCCTTTTTTATATCCTAAGAGAATAAAGTTAATCCATTAGTCGTTGATAACTCTTCTGGCCGAGTAGCTAATTTTGAGAGCGCTTGCCTTTCTCAATTCCTGTTTTACATCGGTAACGATACCCATTCGGGTATCCTCGTCAATTTTAAGCGATGTTTGCAGGAATGGCCTATCCGATTCGCTCATAGCCTCCCTTTCGGAGGAAATGAAATCGCGGATGTCAGTCAGCGTTTTGAACGAATCGTTCAGCTGGATACGGGAGTCTGTGCCGAACAGGCTTTGATATTGCCTGGCCGGTGGGCCAATGTAAATATATGACACCAACGACTTTTTCTCGAGTTTGACTACTTCCGATGCCTCGGGAAGTTTAATTCTGACAAACAGTTCTGTTTCCCTAAGCGTTGTGCTGACCATGAAAAAGAACAATAGCATGAATACGATATCGGGCAGCGATGCCGTTGATATTGCAGGCATTCCTGTTTTGCCTTTCCTTTCAAATTTTGCCATTACTTTTTCCCTCCTACACTTTTTGGTTCGGCCTCGGAAATACGCATCTGGTAAATAGCCTGAATTGCCTTCTGCTGATCTTCCAGTAAATCATCGTAATATTTTCCGAATTTACTGCGTGCCAACTCGTTACGCAGTTCATTGTAAGCAGCAACCAGTTCGTTCTGAACGTGCATATACATGGCATACGACGTTCCCCTGTCGTTTTGCAACGATATAACCCCTTTGGGTACTTCGTAAGCCCCAAAATAGTCAATTTGCTTCACCTCCTTTTCAGGAAGATCCGGGTCATTGTTTGGGTTTGCGATGAATTCTTTGGCCTTCTCACGGAGAATGCTGACGTCCATGGGTTTACCCTCAACGAGTAAACGATCGCTCTTGTTAATGAGGACGGTAAAAATATTCCTCTGCTTAACATCCTGCGTGGTCTTTTCATTACTGTCAGCAATTGGTGGTAACATTCTTGCCAGCCCCGTATCCACATTCATGGTTGTGGTTACAAGAAAGAAGATAAGTAGCAAGAATGCTATATCGGCCATCGAACTTCCATTTATTTCTGGTGTTGGTTTAGCCATTGTTAAAATAATTTGTAGGTAAAAAAAACACCTATATCAACTATCGTTTTATAACCCCTTTCAGCCCGGTAAGTAGGAGCAAAAGGAGTGAAATGACAAACAGTAAATAAGTAGCAAAAAGTCCGGTATCTGTAAACTTAAGTACTGTGGGATTCGAAAAATTGAGATCCGTTGCAGATGTTGCAGTAACCAGTGGCGTTGTATCGGCCATTAGGTAAGACACTACAAAGATAACAGCCATAAAAACCAAGCTGATCAATACCCCCTTAATATTTTTTGGATTTAGAATAAAATTTATCAGGGGTAAAACCAACGTAAACACAACACCTAATCCCAGTAGAATGTATGCCCATATAATGAATGTTCCTGCTACATCCAACTGCTCACTTGGTGTTACCTTGAAAATTCTGAGAAAGAATACCACTGTAAAAACAATGGATGCTATCATTAAACACCAAGAAAAGATTTTTAGCAATTTAGTGGTTAAACTACTGAACATGACTAGTTATTTTTAAGGTTGTGCTTCAACAGTATGTCAATCAACGAAATGGATGCATCCTCCATAGTATTTACCAATTTGTCGATTTTAGAAACTGAGTAGTTATAGAATATCTGAAGAATGATGGCAACGATAAGACCGAATACGGTAGTGATAAGGGCTACCTTAATACCACCTGCCACCAGCGAGGGAGAAATATCACCGGCTGCCTGAATGGCGTCGAAAGCCTCGATCATACCAATAACAGTACCCAAGAACCCAAGCATGGGTGCAATACCGATAAATAAGGCAATCCATGTCAAACCGCTTTCAAGCTGTCCCATCTGAACCGAACCGTATGCCACTACCGATTTTTCTACCACATCAATCCCTTCGCTGGCGCGATCGAGACCCTGATAGAAAATGCTGGCTACGGGGCCACGGGTGCTACGGCAAACCTCTTTTGCCGCTTCAACGCCACCTTTCTCCAAGGCTTCCTCAATTTTGGAAAGGAGTTTGTCGGTATTCGTGGTAGCCAGATTTAAGTAAAGAATCCTTTCAATGGCTACGGCCAAACCAAAGATAAAAACAATTAGGATTGATGCCATAAAGCCGGGACCTCCTTCGATGAATTTAATCTTAATCTGCTGATGCATCGAAACCTCCTCTTCAGCAGCGGCAGCAGGTGCAACTACAGCCTCGGCCACATCTACTGTATCGTTTTCAACTACAGCAGTGGCTTCAACGCCTTCTGCCGCATTATCTTGGGCTTTAACGAAAGCTTGTGTGCCCAGCATAAACAATCCGGTAATTGCAATAAATGTTAATAGCTTTTTCATGGTTTAATTAAGTTAAGTTACTACTATGATATTAAGCAAAAATAATCGTTTGTTTTTAAAAATCAAAGAGCGGAGAGAGTGGGATTCGAACCCACGATACCCTTTTGAGGTATACACACTTTCCAGGCGTGCGCCTTCGACCACTCGGCCATCTCTCCAATAAATTCCTGACCCAACGCCTTCAATAATTAAAGTGCGAAAAGTACAAAAAATATTTTATTCCCACGCATGATTCACGAAGTTATTTCTCCGCTAATGGATTTTTGGGCCAACTCTTTCGTTTTCTCAAGGGATAGATTCTTCCCAAGAATGAACATCAATTTCACAATGGCAGCCTCAAATGTAATGTCTTTGCCATTCAACACACCAAGTTTTTTCAGCAACAGGCCGTTTTCATACTTATCCATGTCAACAACCCCCGCCTTGCATTGGGTAACATTTAGAATAACAATCCCCTTTTCCACAGCTTTCTGTATTCTTTTTAAAAACCAATCGTCGCTTATGGCATTACCTGCTCCATAGGTCTCTAAAACAACTGCTTTCAAACCTTCCTGATTAAGAATGGCATCCACTGTGGCGGGCGAAATGCCCGGAAACAGCTTCAGGATGGCCACATCGCAGCCTAAGTTGGTGTGAACTTTGAACTCTTGCGAGGGTGTGGGATAATGTATATAGGGAAAATTATATTTGATGCTAATACCCGCCTGAGCCAGAGCCGGGTAGTTATCGGATCGGAATGCGTTGAAGTGCTCGGCATTGTGCTTGGTAGTGCGGTTACCCCTGAAAAGTTGATTCTCGAAAAAGATGGTTACCTCGGGAACCAAGGGCTTCCCGTTGCTGTAGGCAGCGGCAATTTCAATGGCACTAATCAGGTTTTCTTTTCCATCGGTGCGAAGCATACCAATGGGCAACTGCGACCCGGTAAACACAACGGGTTTATTCAGATTCTCAAGCATGAAGCTTAAAGCCGATGCGGAGAACGACATGGTATCGGTGCCGTGGAGTAATACAAATCCGTGGTATTTGTGGTAGTTGTTCTTCACTATCAATGCCAGCTCTGCCCAGATGGCGGGAGAAATATCGGATGAGTCAATCAAGGGATCGAACGATATGGTATCGAGAGAAAATCCGAATTTGCGGAGTTCGGGAACCTCGTTGAGCAGCTGGTCGAATTTGAAGGGAGCCAAAGCTCCCGTTTCGGGGTTTTCTTTCATCCCTATGGTGCCTCCGGTGTAAATAATGAGTATGGATGTAGCTGATGCCTGCATAATTATTCATTTAGTTTGAAAAGTGTCAATGCATTACTGGTGGTAATAGCAGCAACCCGATGAATGGGCAGATTAAAAACCTCGGCCATTGTTTGGGCCACATGGATTATGTATGAACTTTCGTTTCGTTTACCCCTATGCGGGACAGGGGGAAGGTAGGGCGAATCGGTTTCAAGTACAATATGTTCAATGTTCATTTCACGAACCACTTTATCGAGCCCCCCATTCTTGTAAGTAATCACACCTCCTATCCCTATAAAAAAACCTCCGTAACCTACAATATGGTTGTAATGGTCGATATTCCCCGAGAAGCTGTGAAAAATTCCGCTTAGAGAGTCATCGTTTTCATCGTCAAGCACTTCAAAAATCTCGTCGAAAGCGTTGCGGGTATGGATTACTATGGGCAGCTTCATCTCTTTGGCCAGGTTGACCTGATACCGAAAAGCATCCTTTTGCTGATTGATGAAAGTTTTATCCCAGTATAAGTCTATGCCTATTTCGCCGACTCCCCAAAACTTATCTTGCCTAAGGTGTTCCTCAATAATTGCCAGCTGATCCCGAAAGTCATCCTTAACCGAGGTGGGGTGCAACCCCATAAGCGGAACGCAATATCCCTTATACCGATTGGCAAGATCCATAAGTGGAGCAATGGAATTAACATCGATATTGGGCAGGACAATACGGCTCACACCCGCCTCCCTGGAGCGACGGATAACCTCGGTGCGGTCGTTATCAAACTCCTTGGTGTAGATATGCGAATGGGTGTCGATTAGCTGCACGTTGTGTATATTTTACAGTGTATAAGGGTAGATTTCCCTATAATCAGGTCAAAAGTAGTAATTTTTTAAAAGCACTTCGCACTGCTACCAAAGCTAATTGTTTTGCAGTTTGTTGGAACAAGGTTGCTTACACATACTTTGTCCGGTAGGCAATTTAAGATTTTATGGCAATCATAATCGGCTCCAAAGTAGCCACAGGGGAGCAATGGATTTGAAAACAGCGACCCGGGATTCATCTTAATGTCTTTGTCTTATAGGTAAATGGAACCTATTGCAATTGTTACTCCTCAGGAGTAATCCTTTGTTATACAGAAAGGTTTTTAATGGCGAACACTTTGCCCGGTTTGCTGACAACAAGGCCGGCAAATTCGAGGTTGAGCAGCAAGGACGATACCTTGGCCACAGGCATTTTTGTTTTTAAACAAAGCAAGTCAATGGGCTCTTGCCCATTCT
>JAKQEF010000033.1 GCA_029558675.1 Bacteroidota bacterium
ACTTGGGGGTGGCTTTGTATCCTGTTCCTTCAACAACCGCCTGATAAGCATGGCAACTTTTTCCTCGTCCAATCCTGGGCCGAGATGGATTTGGTTGCTCATTAACCTTTCAATCTTCGCATTCTTTCTATGAAGTTGAAAATGCAAAAAGGCAATGTATGCAAAGAGGATAAGTATTATGACAAATTCTGTGCTCATGCGGTATGCTTTAAGCATCCATCAACTATTTGCAAGATTTTTTTGCTTACGCAAGTTAATGACAATAATATGATTTGCAAATTTTTTCGAAATGGTTTTTCTGAAAAGACAACCCTTAAGATATTTATATCTCATTCCCTTCCACAAAGAGCCCATAGAGTACAGGGCAGAAAGGTATGCGGAACACGGAAATATCATTCTGCACAGAAATTAACTGCAAAACAGCTCTTCCAAATTATATGCGGGTATCACCTCTATGGATTTTTCCTCACTCACCATGGTATCTCGTTGGTTAAGCGTAATAATATATCCCTTTAAGAGGTTGAAATACTCCATGGCGTTTGTAAGACCTTCTGCTTCGCGGTGCATATTATCAGCATTTAGACTTTGGCATACTTGTATAAGTATTTGAACATCACCATTTCGTGTAACTACAAAATCGCACTCAGCATTGTTTTCGTTATAGTAAAACAGTTCGAAGTTTTGGCGTCGCAATTCCCAAAAAACCATATTCTCTAACCTTTGTCCCCAATCAGGTGAAAAAGATGGAGAAATGGCTGCCTGAATGCCATTGTCTATAAAATAAATTTTCCGAGGATTAACCAGCTGTACACGATATGAGTAGTTGAAGCGGGGCCCCAGCTGAATAAGGTAACCGGCTTCAAAAAAGGATAAATACTCTTGTATGGTGTTAACGCTTTTCACGCCTATCAACGTCTTTAGCTTATTGGCCGAAATGAGATTTCCCACATTGGCAACCAGAAACATGATTAGATGTCTCAAAGAACGGTCATTGCGTATATTATAGCGTACAGCAATATCACGATAGAGTATATCGTTCACCAGTGTGTGTAAAACCTCTGTATTGCCTGATGAAATATATTGAGGCATGCCACCAATTTCAAGGTAGCTGTTAAGTGATTGGTGGTTAAAATCCATATTTTGAAATTCGCAAAACTCTCTATATGAGAATGGGAATAGCTCTTTGGTAATGTGTCGCCCGGTGAGTTTGGTGCCCAACTCGCGACTAAGCATAGAGGCATTCGAACCGGTAACCACTACTTGGTATCCTTCATCCAATTTTCCTCGAACATATATTTCCCACTGGTTTACAACCTGAATTTCATCAAAATAGAGAGTTTTTATGTCATTTTCTGATATGATTTGGTCCAGTAGGCGAAAGTCTTTAAACTCGAAATTGAATAAACGAGGTGTGTCAAAGTTCAAATAGAGCCAACCGTGATTTTGTTGCTTAATCAGCTGTGAAAGCAAAGTGCTTTTTCCACAACGACGAATACCTGAAATAACCAGCGCATAGTTGTCAATGATTTCAAGTTCATCAATTAGCTGACGTTGATGGCTCTTCAGATTCAATATCTTCTGACGTTGGTGATCTATTATCTCCCTAAGCTCGGATAGTATTAGCATAGCACGTCGATTTTATTGGCAAATTTAAAGGTTTATATTCATAATGACAAATAGTTATCATTTATAATGCAAACTTTTTTACCTGGTCAGGAAGTTTTTGACTTTTCTTTTGAAGTTTGAATTCTCATTTTGTTTCACCGCTGAAGTGCGAAAGCGCAGAGATTAGAATTTCGAACAATTCTTTCACCACGGAAGGGCACAGGAGATTGACAGAGAGAAAAGAGGATGTTTTCAAGAATATTTAAACACCCTTTGAACTTTCGTCTAATTCGTCCTTTCCAAATGGTCTACGATCCCTTTTCCACCTCTCAATATTTTATAAGTTTTGTGGTTAGTTTCTACACTTGCCCTTCATTCTCAGAATAATACCAGAATGTACTCAGGATTTATTGTTCTGCCTTTATTAGCAAGGTATAACTAAACACTAGTCTCTTCCACAAATCGAAGCATAAGGGCATATTCTGCAACTTTCCAGGATATTGGTTTGATAAAAGGGAATGCGATTATCAAAAATTTCGGCGATAAGCTGTTCAAGTCTTTGCTGGAACTCGTGGCGGAAATCCGAAAAGTCATCAATGGGCTCGTATGTTTTTCCTGCCTTGTAATTCACTTTCATTTCATCCTCTGTTTTCAGCATTTTCACAAACCAGAGGGCCGGAGTCACTTTGCTCGCTTCATGGTTGTGCTTAACGGCAAGGCAGTAACAGAATACCTGAAAAACTTCCTTGGTATTTTGGATATGCTTGGCATCGAATAAGTTGTCAATCAATGAGAACCTCCCCATATTACTGCCTTTCCTTCCGGTTTTATAATCTACAACCCAAAAAGCATCGTCTTTCTTCTCAAGCCTGTCTATAAATCCCCCCACCAATACGTCTCTTTGCATTCCGTTAACCGATGCCGTCAGGGGAAAATACATATCTTTTTCCTGGCTCATCAGGAATAAGGGTGCACGTGCTTTATCAACCTTCAGCATTTTAAATATGGTGTAACGCAAGGCGTTGCGAGCAATGATATTACGACCCGAAAGTTCTTCTTCTGCATCCTCCTTCTCCTGTTTAAGAAAAACGTTGTAGAAAACTTTCTCAAGGATATCATCTACCCTTTTCTCATCTTTTATCAGCTGCTCAACCATATCGCCGGTAACCGTACTGTTGGCATAATACTTATAAAGATTCTCCATGGTGCCGTGGATAATTTTACCAAACTCCAGAGAACCAATCTCTTCTTCCAACTCTTCCTCCTCTTTGATGCCAATACAATACCTGAAGTAAAATCGTAGGGGGCAACTAATGTATGAGGTTAATCCGCTGGGTGATAGCATTATGGATTTGCCATTTCGGGTTAGATTCTCAATTAGGGTATTAAGTACTTCTGCATTCTTTGTAATGCTGATGGGTGGAGGAGGGGTGATGTTAATGTCGAAACCCACATGGATAGTGTTGATCTTTCCGTAAACCTGCTCCATCTGTAGTTGGAGACCAAATCGGCTTACTTCGCCCGTGGAGAGCCCCTCGGTGCGATTACTGTACACCAGATAGACCCGCTTTGCCCTATTCAGCAGGCGGTAGAAGTAGTAAGCATAAAGAGCATTCTGATGCTTATGCCCGGGCAGTTCGAATGCACTCCTTAACGATGGGGTAATAAACGATACCGGATGCCTTCGTCCGGGTAGAATATCGTCGTTGAAGGAAAGGATAATGACGTTTTCAAAATCCAATGCGCGGGTTTCGAGGAAACCCATAATCTGTAGTCCGGCCAGAGGTTCGCCGTAGAATGAGACTCGTTCCTGATGGAACGATTTGCGAAGCAGGGGCAAGAAAACTTTGTTAGAAATCTCAAAATTGAGCGTTGAAATCACACCATGCAGCCTGTTGAGGCTTTTATACAGGGCATACAGGAATTCGAGGGTAATCCTGTGCTGCGAGCCCTCGTCGTTTTCGCTTTTGGCAGCAACTTGTTGTGCAATCTCTTTGCAAATAGAGGTGAGGTAGGTGGTAATAGGTTGCCGTGGCTGAAGTTTTGTAAAAATAGCGCTGAGCAAAGGGGATACAGCCAGCATATCGGCTGTGGGGTATATCCTATTCTTTTGCTTTATTTTGACGATTAGTTCGGAAGCCAACTCCGGTTCACAAACCCGTATGTATGGGTTATTCAGGACGGAAATCACATCCTTATGGTAAAATTTAATGCTGTTGGCACCCGAATCACGGGCACTGGTCTGTAATTTAACCAAATGCTCGGCCAGGCTAAAAGCCGGAGTCTCCTTCAGAGGGTATCCCAAAGTAATGTTAATCTGCTGGATGGAATCAGGAATGGCCTGTAGGGTTGGTATAAGTAAATTTTCGTTGGGCAATACAATTGCGGTACTCTCGTTAAGCCGGGCACCGCTATTACTAAGCTGGTCAAGGATTTTCGGTACCAACTTGCCTTGGGCCACGGTAGAGGGAGCGGCAATCAGATTAACCTCTTTTTGTTGAACTGCACTGTTTTCAATGGCTTCGCGTGGTAATGCGTTCTCAAAAAGGTTCATGTTCTCACGGATATATTCTCCTGCCTCATGGTCGGGGTTGTTAACGAAGAATGGTGCATAGTCCCAGTAAAACAGGGCCTTGCCCTCCCGTTTGAAATATCTGAACAGCTCTTTTTCGCAACGGTTCAATGCGTTAAATCCGATAAACACTATGGTATTGTTAGCCACGTCGAATGATTCGCCATTCAGTATTTTTTCGGCAGCCATTCGGTAAGCCATCCCCTCGTAGCAAATGCCCTGTTGCTGAAGTTCTGATTTGAATTTGCTGTAAATAATGCCCAATTTATCCCAAATGCTGAGGTAGTTGGCCTTAATATCCGAAGGTTGGCTATCATCCATAACAATTCCAAGGTATTCGCTCAAAGCCTCCGATTGTTCGGGGCTAAGACCACCAAAACGCTCCTCAATATCTTTGATATCCTTAATGTTGGAAAAAAGGCTTTGAGCATCAACCATATACTTGTCAATCTGGTCGAAATCGGCCAGCATAACCTCTCCCCAGAAGTAGAAATTGTCGAAACTTTCGTCGCTATTATTCACCTCCCGGTAAACAAGGAATAGTTTTGTTACAAGGTTTATGGGATCATCGTACTGAAAACCCGATATATCCTGCATCATTTCCGAGATGGTGGTTACCCTTGGCGACCAAATGGGTTTTGTTAAATAGGCTGACAGATGGCGATGGAAGAAAAGCCTTGCCCTTTGGTTGGGGAAGACAAGGGTAAGGTCTGAAATAGCGTCTCCAAAACGTTTAACGAGGTCTTCTGCTACCAGTTTAAGGAATTCGGTCATGTTTTATACTACTTAAATGTAGAGTTGGCAGCACCCACTGCATCAATACTGGTTTTTACTCCTCAAATCTTCGGAATTGAGTAAGTAAAGATATGAAAAGCCAATGTAAAAAGTTAATGGGAATTAAATTTTTAGGTTAGACTGCCTTTTACCCCTTGGCATTTTAAAGGCCATATATTGTCGTTTGGATGTGATTATTGGATGTTCCACTTTCGACCCTGCCATGTACCCTTTGCCTCAAGCAGTTTCTCGAATCTGATCAGCACCTGATCGGCTCGCAGGCTGCCCCATACAGGGGCAATAAGGTTTACCGGTGGGGTTTCGCTGGTAAATCGCTCTATGACAATCGATGGATTGAGTCTTTCCACAATTTTCAGAAGCAGTTTCAAATACTCATCGATGCTGAAAAGACGAAATGCGCCGGGATTGGATTCATATTCAACGGCCATGGCCGTGTTCCTTACTATTTGCAGCTGATGAAATTTTATTGAGGTAAGCGGCAGGGTGTTGATCATGTGGGTTTGCTCAATTATCTGGTCTTCGCTTTCCCCCGGTAACCCAATAATGAAATGAGCTCCGACGTTGATGCCCCTCTTGGCGGTTTGTTCAATGGCCCAAACCGATTGCTCAAAGGTATGCCCACGATTTACTGAGGCTAATGTTTTGTTTGACGTGCTTTCCACGCCGTACTCCACCAGCACGTAGTGCAATTTCGCCAGCGATGCAAGATAACCAAGTTTAACCTCGTCAATACAATCGGGGCGGGTACCTATGACGATGCCAATAACGTTAGGATACGAGAGAGCTTGCTCGTATAGCTCTTTTAGCCTATTCAGCGGAGCGTAAGTATTGGAGTATGCCTGAAAGTAGGCCATGAATTTTTTTGCCCTGCGATATCGGAACGCATGGAATTCAATACCCTCCGACAGCTGTTGACTAATGGGCTTGCCGGGATTGCAATAGCTTGGATTGAACGATTCATTGTTGCAGAATGTACATCCGCCAAAGCCAACGGTTCCATCACGGTTTGGGCACGTAAACCCCGCATCAATGGTTAGTTTCTGAACTCTGCCGCCGAAATGTTTCTTCATGTAGCAGGCATAGCTGTGGAATCGTCTGTTATCGCCCCAGGGATACATATTGTATGGGTTCAGATGTATGCTTGGTAACTTACCCTTGGTTTAAGATAAAACTAATGTACATTTTCCGACTCAATGACCGCATTGTAAAGAACATCCTGAATTTTTGTTCTCACATCCAGCGTATTAAGCTTTTTATTATCGGCATCGGGGAAAATACGGTTCGATACAAAAACGAAAATCAAATCGTAAGCCGGATCAACCCAAATCAGCGCTCCGGTAAAACCGGAATGGCCATAGCTCAACGATGTTGCGCTCTTGCTTGCGGGATTAACCTTTTTGGGATCCGGCTCGGGTTTATCGAATCCAAGCCCTCGTCTTACCCCATTCTTGCAATTCACGCAGCTGGTGAACAGTTCAATGGTGGATTCGGGCAAAAATCTTTCCCCTCCGTACTCACCCCTGTTTAAAAACATTTGCAGCAGCTTGGCAAGGTCGTTGGCTGTGGAGAATAGCCCTGCATGGCCCGACACGCCCCCCATCAGCGCAGCTGCAGGGTCGTGAACATGCCCCCATAGCAGTTGCTTACGGAAATAGACATCGTTCTCTGTTGGCACTATAGACTCCTCGTTGAAACGTGTTAAAGGGTTGAAAAGGGTTCGGCTCATCCCCAGCTTATGGTAAAACGAGTCGAAAAGGTGTTCCTCCTGATCTTTGCAGGTAATATTGCCAATCACCCTGTGTAAAAGGATAAAGCCCAGGTCGCTGTAAACGTAGGTGCCCTGTTTTTCAATGGGCGATTGCAAAATCCAGTGGATTACCGAATCTTTTATCCCATCGGTGGAGTAAAGCCCCCTTGCCACTTCATGCGGAAATTGGTACGATTGTGTGTAGTTGAGATATTTCCTGTTGGTGTGAACATGTTTATTCAGAAAACTATTGGGGCTAAGCTGGAATGGATAGCTGTTGCTCAGCTTGCCATTTCGTAGTTTTTGATCGGGGAAAAGATTTTCCAAAGTGCGAAGGTAGAACGGTATCCATGGAGTTAAACCGGCCTGATGGAGGAGAATATCCTTTATTGTCAGATTGTTAAATTTTGAAGTATCAGGTAGCGTAAGATATTCGCCAAGCATGCTTTCCAGAGGCAAACTGTCTTTGGAGTACAAATCCATGGTGAGAAGTAGGGTAGAGGCTATCTTGGTTATCGATGCTACATCGTACTCGGAGAAATGGGTAACCGGTGTACTATTTGGGGAATAGGTGTGGTTGCCGAAGCATTTGTTGTAAAACACCACTCCCTTTCTGGCTGCCAATATCTGCATTCCCGGGGTTGCTTGCTGCGCAATGGCATCAAGGGCAATGGAATCGATTCTGTTGAGAGTATAACTTGGAATATCCAGCTCTTCGGGAATGGAATAGGCCAGCCTGAACTGCCTACCGGCATCCTTGCCGCAACCCAAAGGAAAACGTGAGTCAACCGTCACGGGCAATCGCCCGCCCACTTCTGTGCCGCCAAAGATAAGCTGTGCAGTAAGGCTTTGGGTGATGGGAGCATTGTCGTACGACACGATTAACCCTTTTACTGCATCAACCTTGGGAAGTTTACCCAAAGCGTATGGTATGCCGAAAAGGGCTAAAATCGTTGGTTTTACTTGTGATATTTCATCAACTAACGAGGCCAGTTGAGGGGTTATGCCAAAATTTCGATCGGGTCTGGAGTTGATTGAGTGAAATCCAAGAATAATCAGATTGTACGGTTCGAGTTGCCTTTTTAAATTTTTAACATCCTCATCAGCTGCGCTTTCATCGAGACTGAAGGTTGCCATGTGGGCATAGAGTTCCATTTGTTCCCTGAATGCCTTACCCTTATCCTTTCCTATTTCAATATAGGCAATATTTTGAGTATCAAGGCCCTGTATGGGAATAAACTCCTCTGCATTTTTCAGAACGGTGATGGCCTGTTTGGTTATTTCGCGTATGATTAGTTCAGACAAGGGCTGGTTGAGGTCCTCAACCAATTTGCTCATCTCAATGGGTTTGTATTTATCCAATCCGGCACTGTATTTAGCCTCAATTACCTTTCTGCATCGCCTTTCAATCTCCCCAATGGGAAAACGGCCCTTTTTCACTTCCCTTTCAATTTTATTGATAGACGCCTTTACATCCGACGGGAAAAGCAGAATATCGTTTCCCGCTTTAAGTGCCATGTAGTTTAAATCCGTAGGTTTATAAAAACTGCTTACACCCTTCATGTTCAATGCATCGGTGAAGATTAGCCCGTTGAATCCTAACTTTTCGATGAGCAGAGAGGTAACCACATTGGGCGAAAGGCTGGCGGCCAGCTTTGCCTTTGGCTCCAGAGAAGGGATTTCCAGATGAGCCACCATTACTCCGGCAATACCGCTTTCAATCAGCTTTGCAAACGGATAAAGTTCGAGAGTATCAATACGTTCCGATGGGTGAATAAGCTTAGGAAGCTCGAAATGTGAATCGGTGTCGGTATCGCCGTGCCCGGGAAAGTGCTTAGCACAGGCAATGATCCCATTGTCTTGTAGTCCAAGCATATAGGCTAATCCTTTTTGATATACCAATTCCTTTTCCTCGCCAAATGCCCTGGAGTTGATTACCGGGTTATTGGGGTTGCTGTTGATATCCACTGCAGGAGAAAAGCTGATGTGAACCCCCATCCGTTTTAGCTGGTGAGCAATGTCGGCGGCCATGTGGTATATCAGGCGGTTATCGTCCAATGCCCCTAACATCATTTGCCGTGGGTATGAAATAGTGCTGTCAAGCCTCATTCCCAGACCCCATTCAGCATCCATTGATATGAGCAGCGGTGTTTTGGCAAGACTTTGGTGTAGATTGGTAAACTGCGCCTGCCTTACCGGCCCCCCCTGAAAAAAGCATATCCCGCCAATTTTTTCCCTGGCAACCAAATCGGCTATTTCGTCCACATGAGCCTGATCTTTGTTTGAGTATGCTGCCACCATGAATAGCTGCGCTATTTTTTCCCTGAGAGAAAGGCTGTTCATCACGGAGTCAACCCATTGGGTTGATTGTGGGGTTGAGGGTTTGGACAGAGATGCCGTTGCATTCGCACAAAGGAGTGGCGAAAGGGCTATTGCAATGGCAGATACAAAATTTCTGAAGAAAGGCGAAGTAGTCATTTACAGAGGAAAGTTAAGCCTGCGTTTTTCTTTTAATGTTTTTTACAAAAATCAAGCAAATATAGCACTTGGCAATTGTCTTTCGTACCATATTTTTCTATTTTGGGTGAACAGTTGGATATTGATGATGAATGAATGGCTTTGTGATGTAAAAGTCATTCAGTAGTTTACTTTAAAAAAATAGAAATCAACATTGGAACAATTTGCTATACAGTAGGGTAGTGATTAAACCATTGCCATATGGAAACATCAAAAATTTTATAATTTAAAAAAATACGTTATGAGCCATTTTAGAACTATTCTGAATTTTTGTTTGGTTTTGCTGTTTACCGGACAAATCAGTGCACAGGAAGCACGCCTACTGCGTTTCCCGGCCATACACGACCAGCAGGTGGTTTTTACCTATGCTGGTGATCTTTATACCGTTCCCCTTTCGGGCGGCATGGCACGTAAGCTCACATCCCATGTGGGTTTCGAAATGTTTGCCCGTTTCTCGCCCGATGGCAAGACCATAGCCTTCACGGGGCAGTACAATGGCAACACCGAGGTGTTTACCATTCCTGCTCAGGGCGGCGTGCCGCAAAGGCTAACCCACACAGCCACGTTGTCCAGAGACGATTTGTCGGACAGAATGGGCCCCAACAATATTGTGATGACCTGGACTCCCGATGGGAAGAATGTTGTGTACCGCTCGCGCAAGCAAACGTTTAACGACTTCGTTGGTCACCTGTTCTCAGTTCCTGCCGGGGGTGGTCTGTCCCAGGAATTGCCACTCTCCACAGGGGGTTTTTGCTCCTACTCACCCGATGGGAAGCAGTTGGCATTCAACAGGGTATTCCGCGAGTTTAGAACCTGGAAATACTACCATGGTGGCATGGCCGATGATATCTGGATATTCAATTTCGACACCAAGGAGGTGAAGAACATTACCAATAACATTGGCCAGGATATATTTCCCATGTGGATTGGCCATGAGATTTTTTTCCTCTCCGATCGCGATCGCACCATGAACATCTTCTCCTATAATCTCGAAACTGAGAAGGTTGAAAAGGTTACCCATTTCGACGATTTCGATATAAAATTCCCGTCGCATGGCGGAAACTCCATTGTTTTTGAAAAGGGCGGATACCTTTTCCATTTCGACGCCTCGACCCGAGAGGTGAAGCAGATACCCGTAACCATTGCCACGGACAATCAGTACTCCCGTTCGGAGTACAAGGATGCCTCCAAGAGAATATTCGGTTCCGATATAGCTCCCGATGGTTCAAGGGTGGTGTTTTCAGCCAGGGGCGATATATTTACTGTTCCTGCCGAAAGCGGCATCACGCGCAACCTAACCCGCAGTTCCGGAGCGCACGACAGGAGCGCCAGCTGGTCGCCCGATGGTAAGCATATTGCCTATGTCTCAGATGCTTCAGGCGAGTACGAAATATATATTCAGCCCCAGGATGGAAGCGGCATCCCCATTCAGCTAACACAGAATGGCAAAACCTACATTTTTAGCATTTCATGGTCGCCCGACAGCAAGAAGATAGCCTGGAGCAGCAGGGATGGTAAACTTCAATACATTGATGTACAGAGCAAAAAGATTACGCAGGTGGAAAAGGGAGAGTACGATATTACGTTCAGCTATAGCTGGTCGCCCGATAGCAAATGGCTCACATACACCATGCAGGATGAGAACAGGTTTGCTGTTGTTTACATATACAACCTTGCCACCGGCGAAAAACATCCTGTAACCGATAGCTGGTACTCATCGGCACAACCATCCTTTTCCAGCGATGGGAAGTATTTGCTTTTCACATCCGATCGCGATTTTAACCCCATATACAGCCGAACGGAGTGGAACCATGCATACTCGTCCATGAGCCGCATTTACATGGTTATGCTTGCCAAGGATACTCCGTCGCCATTCGCACCCGAAAACAACGAGGTGAAAATAGAGGAGGAGAAGCCCAAGGGAAAAGGAGGTGACGAAAAGAAAACTGAGGATGTCAAATCGGTTGATGTGAAGATTGATATGGAGGGATTGCAGCAACGTACCGTTGCCGTACCTGTGGATGTGGCGAATTACTGGAACGTTCAATGCGTTGACAATAAGATATACTATATGCAAATGGGGCAAATGGGTAGAAGGGGCTCCACCAAACTTTACGATTTGAAGAAGAAAACTGAAGTGGATCTGGGAGAGGGGTTTGGATTCAGCATTTCGGCCAATAATAAGAAAATGCTGGTGAGCAAAGGCGGTCAGTATGCCGTTATCGATCTACCATCTTCTGCCATTAAGATGGAAAAGACGATGGATCTTAGCGATATGAAGATGTGGGTAGATTATAGCGAAGAGTGGAAACAGATTTTCGATGAGAGCTGGCGGCAAATGCGCGACTTTTTCTATGTTAAGAATATGCATGGCGTGGACTGGAAAGCCATGCACGATAAGTACGAAGTGCTTGTGCCATACGTTAATCACAGGGCAGATCTTACCTACATCATAGGTGAAATGATCGGCGAACTCAACATTGGCCATGCCTACGTGAATAGCGGTGAAATGCCAAGTCCCGACAGGGTTAAACTGGGATTGCTGGGGGCCAAGATCAGCAAACATTCCAGCGGTTTTTTCAAAATCGACAGGCTGCTGGAAGGGGCGCCCTGGAGCAGGGATATTCGCTCGCCACTCCTTGATGTTGGGGTTAATGTCAGCACCGGCGATTATATCCTTGCGGTGGATGGCTGCGATTTGAAAGATATCGGCGATATATACCAAACCCTTATTGGAAAAGCCGATCGCACGGTTGAGTTGGTTGTAAACTCGAAGCCTGAAATGGCCGGAAGTCGTAAAGTGCTCGTTAAACCCATTGCCGATGAGTCACCGCTATACTACTACTCTTGGGTTCAGAATAATATACGCAAGGTGAGTGAGGCCACCAACGGCGAGGTTGGCTATATCCATATCCCCGATATGGGCGTGGAGGGGCTCAATGAGTTTGTTAAGTATTTCTACCCACAGCTCAATAAGAAGGGGTTGATTATAGATGATAGGGGCAATGGCGGAGGAAATGTTTCGCCCATGATCCTCGAACGGCTGAGCCGTGTTCCCTATCGCGCCAAAATGCGCAGGGGTATTGATCATCCGTCGCCCATTCCCGATCAAACGCACATTGGACCAAAGGTGTTGCTGTTAGACAGGTACTCTGCTTCCGATGGCGACCTTTTTCCCTACGGTTTCCGTCAGTTAGGCCTTGGGCCTATCATCGGAACCCGTTCGTGGGGCGGGGTTGTGGGCATTTGGGGATCGCTACCCTTTGTTGATGGTGCCGATTTACGCAAGCCCGAGTCCGCCAGCTACTCCTCCGAAACGGGTGATTGGATTATCGAGGGGTGGGGGGTTGACCCTGACATTGTCATAGATAACGACCCATACAAGGAGTATTTGGGTATTGACGACCAGTTGAATAAGGCCATAGAGGTGATCAAAGAAAACCTGAAGGACAGGAAGGGATTACCCCCTGTTCCCAAGGGTCCCGATAAATCTAAATAGCTTTTGACGCTAATTTTTAGATTAGGTATTGGCTATGTAATTTTGTTTTTATACTTTTGCCCCGCCCTTATGGGCAAAGTATTGTGAACAGGCAGGGTGAGGTGGGTGAGCGGCTGAAACCAGCAGTTTGCTAAACTGCCGTACTCGCAAGGGTACCGAGGGTTCGAATCCCTCCCTCACCGCTGTTTTTTCCAATAAACTGCCCCATTGCTTGTCGGTGTGGGCTTTTACTTAGGCCACAGGGTTATCTTTTTTCGGGGTGTAGCGCAGTCCGGTTAGCGCACCTGGTTTGGGACCAGGGGGTCGCAGGTTCGAATCCTGCCACCCCGACAACACGGGGAGCAGGGATGTTCTCTTTTTTTATATAGTAAATAGGCAAGTCGGTGGTTATATGAGACAGGGAAAATGTTTGAGAAATACTCTACTGAATAATGGTATGTAAAAAGTTTTAACTTGCATTATTGCTTCAATTATTATGGCTTAAGACTAGGAAAAATTCATATCTTTGTCCTATGAGCCTTGTAAAATATAGTAAACTGAGCGATTACAAGATTAAAAAAGTTCTTCGACATTTTTGCGCCGATATTGATGCTACCAAAACCTCGTACCTACT
>JAKQEF010000106.1 GCA_029558675.1 Bacteroidota bacterium
GGGGCTCCACCTCTTCCCATACCGAACAGAGAAGTTAAGCCCACCAGCGCCGATGGTACTGCCGAACAGGTGGGAGAGTAGGTCGCCGCCAGCCTTCCAACGCCCCGTGAGCAAGCCGCTCACGGGGCGTTGTTGGTTTTAGGCATTGAAGTTTTCTATTGGATACACAGAGGTTTAGGTTATTTGCCATTTTTTACTTCCAAAAGTATAATATATTGTAGGTACGGCTTAAGAGCAGATGAAATAAGGATCGAATTGGGATGGGATAGTTGATTGAAAATAAGTACCTTTGTTCTGAGGCAATAAACAAAGTAAAGAAGCCATTTCCAACCGATGTTGCTATATTGGTTTAAAAATGAATAGTTTTGATAGGTTTCTTAGCTACTTACATCCTATTTACGTTGAGGTTACCAAAAGCGAGATAAATCCCCGCATTGAGTTGTGTATCCGTAAAGGTAGGTATATTCTTAACAGTTCAAATGCAAACTATTCTTACCACGGTTTGTACGAACTATTTAAAAAATTCTTTAGGAAAGTACCCATGGACTGGGACCGGGTGGATAATGTTCTTGTTCTTGGTTTTGGTGCCGGATGTGTGGTTCCTCTTATCAGAGGATACAATGCCGAATGCAGCATTGTAGGAGTTGAGATTGATAGCAAGGTGATAGAGTTGGCACGTAACTATTTTGGAATAGACGAATTTCGTAATACCCAAGTTGTTCATGGCGACGCCGTGGATTATCTTGCCCGCTGTCGGAAAGCCTTCGATATAATCATTGTTGACATATTCATTGACAGGGATGTTCCTAGCGCAGTGGAGTCGCCGGAATTTATTGCATCGTTACACAATTGCCTTACCCCTCAAGGCAAAGTGATATTCAATAAAATGGCATATAACAAAAAGACTAAGGCGGAGGTTGATAAGGTTTACAGTATTTACAAGGAGATTTTCCCCATGGTTACCCTTTACAAGTTTATGATAACAGGAAGGATTTTGGTGGCTTCTGTCAATTAGTGAGAAAAAACTAACAGATCGTAGTTTTTCGGTTGGATATTACACTAAGCAAAAATGGATTGAATGTTTGCCATACATACTCCCGAATATGGTATGTTGTGGCTATTTTAGCCCTCCTTTGAATCCAATAAGTTTGCCCTTTTCCATAATCAGCTCGTCATCGAAATATACGGTGGGCTCTTTTACCAAACCATCTAGATGGCTGCTGACGGATATGCGTCCGCCCATGGAGAGGTTATTGCCAAAGGCAATATGGATTGTGCCAAACACCTTTTCGTCTTCCAAAATTAGTCCCACAAGTTTTGCCTTATAATTTGTGCCAATCCCAAATTCAGCCACAGCCCTTGCTTCCCTTCCCGATTTTTCGAACAGCTCAATCAACTTTTCAGCCTCTTTCCCGCCGGTTATGGTTTCAGCGTAACCATTAACTATATCAATGGTTATGGGAGTTTCGCATATTCCAACGCTTGCCATGGACCCGTCCACTACCACTCGGCCATTGGTTTTATCCTCCCACGGTGCAAGGTACACCTCGCCCGAAGGCAGGTTCCCGCTTTCGCCCTTTTGTCTTAGCACACCACGGCTTGGAATTATCATTCTGTCCTTCACGGGCATGGTAACATCTGTCCCTTTTTCAGTTGTGACGCGTATGTTGTTCACTCCTACAAGTTTCTCGGCAATATAGTCAGTGAGGGCTATGATTTTGTCGTAATCGGCATTTAGGCAGCGCACCATGGTGTCAATGGTTATACCCGGCATAGTACCAATCCTCACCCCCTCTTTTGCGGCCTCGCGACGGGCATTGGTATGGGTGAGCGATTTTGCCGTGGGGCACACCACCACGTCAACCATTTTCATCAATTGCGATATCTGGGGTGGCGGCTCCTCGCCATTAATCTCACGGGATTTAATCTCTACAAGGATTGATTCTTTACAAATCGTTTTACCTGCTTCATGCAGTGCAATCCCAATGTCGCGCTTAACCTCATCGGTGATTACCAACAGCCTTTCGTCGCATTTCAATCCCATGCAATCCCTAAGTGCTATTTCTGATGCACTTTTTAACTCATCTTGAATATTGTCCATGCTGTATGTATTTAACCAATCTTTGAGATAATTATGTTGTTTTGATTCAGGGAGTTTAAACGAATTCTTAGCTCAGGGATTAAAAAATAGCACCGGAAAATATAAAACCTTCCCAGCAATCATATGCTGCGTAGGAAGGCTTGAAATATTTTACTTTTTTGAAAATACTAAAAGTACCCGGCTACTTAACATCCTGTATAGTGGAAATTTCGCTGTATGCAGGGCATGTTTTTTTAGAACATGAACCTAAAACAAATAAAGTTGATAAAATCAACAATAAGAATAGCAAAAATCTCGATTTTGTTTTCATTTTGCTAATTATCAGTTGTTTGAAATATCTTCCCGATAAACCTATTGGGGAATTTCCACCTTATCGACTGGGGCATTGTGAGCATAAGCAGGGCAGGGCACTCGCTTATGACATGATGATAGGATTAGTACCACTGCTAACAGCATGAGTACGGTAACCATTTTCATTTTACTTTTCATTGTTCTGAGTTTTGATTAGTATTGAATTCAGGTTGACATCGAATTAAAAATACAGGTTTTGACAACATGATGTAAAGATACAAATTGAAACAAAAAAATCAATAAAAAAGTTTAAAACCAAATTTAAAACTTGTCATCTATTTTAACATCTATTATGGAAAACCATAAAACCATTGTGTTTAAGTTAGTTTAAAAGTTTTTTACTTTCCCTTGTTATTAACAAGTAACAGGTTCAAACGAGTATTAAGTGCTTTTAAAAAGCATCACTTACGAAAAACGTAATACGAGTTGGCCTGTGTTGTAGGCGTAATCTCTAAATCGTTGATATTAACATGCTTGGGACGGGTTATAACGTATAGCACGGCATCGGCCACATCGTTGCCTGAAAGGGGTTGAAGTCCAATGTATGGCTTTTTGGCTGCCTCTTTATCTCCTTTGAACCTTACAATGGAAAACTCGGTTTCGGCTAGGCCAGGGCGGATTTCACTTACCTTGATGCCATGCTTCAGAAGGTCAATGCGCATGCCCTTGGATAGGGCATTCACCGCATGTTTGCTGGCACAATACACGTTGCCATTCTCATACACCTGCACGCCGGCAATGGAGCCGATATTGACAATATGACCCTTGCCCCTTTCAATCATATTGGGCAATACGCTTTGGGTTACGTAAAGCAATCCCTTGATATTGGTGTCAATCATCCTTTCCCAATCGTCAATTATCCCGTTTTGAACGGGATTTAGTCCAACGGCCAGTCCGGCATTATTAACCAGCACATCAATGTTTTTCCATCCTGAGGGGATGCTGCCAATGGCCTTTTCAACCTCTTGCTGATTTCTCACGTCAAAACAGAGGGAGAGTGCGTTGCGCTTGTGCTTGACCTCTATCTCTTTCTTCAATTCGTCTAGCAGTTCCTGCCTCCTTCCGGTGATGATTACGTTGTAGCTGTTCTCGGCAAGAAGCAGAGCAGTGGCCTTCCCTATTCCGGCTGTTGCACCGGTGATTAAAGCTATCTTGTTCATTGTTAGTCGATTGTTTTTTAAGGATTTTTCTAATTGTTGCGAAATTATAAATAATAGGAGACAAACGGTGTTATCATATTTTAAAACATATAAGAATACATTATTGTATCGTTTTTCGTGAAGGAACCCTCCTCTTTCGCTATTTTTGTGGTTTGCTTCTTTTATGATTCCCTATTTGCAAATAGAAGATCTGTCCAAATCGTTTGGTGTTCTGGAACTATTTAGAAACCTTCGATTTACCGTTGCCAAAGGGCAACGGGTGGGGCTGGTGGCGCGCAATGGTGCAGGCAAAACAACGCTGCTAAGAATTATCGCAGGGAAAGAACCCGGTGACTCGGGTGAGATTGTGTGGCAAAACGATTTAACCATTGCGCATCTCGACCAGAACCCTATCCTCGATGCCTCCAAGTCCATTGTGGAGAATGTGTTTGGTTCGAACCCCGAAAGGGCAGATGCCATTTATAAATACCGTTTGGCATTAAAGGATGAGAGTAAGGAAAAGCTACATGATGCCATTGAACTGATGGACAGGCATGCCGCATGGGATGCGGAGCTGGAGGCACAGCAGATTCTTACGAAATTGAAAATCACCGACCTGCAACAGCGGGTTGCCACCCTGTCGGGTGGACAGCAGAAGCGGGTGGCACTTGCTGCTGCACTGGTAAACAACCCCGATTTCCTCATTCTCGATGAACCCACCAACCACCTTGACCTCGATACGGTGGAATGGCTTGAAGAGTTCCTCAGCAGCAGCAAAATCACGCTACTCATGGTTACCCATGATAGAATGTTTTTGAATAGGGTTTGCACCGATATCATCGAGTTTGACCAGAAAGAGCTCTACTGGTATAGGGGCAACTATTCCTACTACCTTGAAAAACGGCAGGAGAGGATAGATGCACGAAATTCGCAGGTTGAAAAGGCCGCGAACCTGTATCGCCGAGAGTTGGACTGGATGCGCCGTTCGCCACCTGCCCGCACATCCAAGGCCAAGTACCGTATTGATGCATTTTACGATTTGCGCGCCAGGGCAACTGAACGTTTTAGCAATGCCAACGTGCGAATAAATGTGGGCGCAGCCCGATTGGGAAAAAAGATATTGGAGGCAAAGGGTCTGGGTAAATCATTTGGCGACCTGTTGATACTCAAGGATTTCTCCTATACTTTCAACCGCTTCGAAAGGTTGGGCATTGTGGGAGACAACGGTACGGGCAAGAGCACCTTCCTGAACATTATCACGGGGTTAGTTCCCGCCGATACCGGGGTGATTGATGTGGGCGAAACGATTGTTTTCGGCTACTATCGGCAGGAAGGGATGAGTATCCGCGAGGATATGAAGGTAATTGATGTTGCCCGCGAGGTGGCCGAGGTGGTGACGCTTAGCGATGGCAAGCGGATTACGGTGCCGCAGTTTCTCAATATGTTCCTTTTTGCGCCGGAGGTGCAGAATACCTTTGTATATAAGCTCAGCGGGGGTGAAAAGCGAAGGCTTTACCTGCTCACCATCCTGATGCAAAACCCCAACTTCCTCATCCTCGACGAGCCCACCAACGATTTGGATATTGAAACGCTAAACGTATTGGAAGAGTACCTTGCGGGTTTCCCCGGAGTGGTATTAGCAGTATCTCACGACCGCCATTTTTTGGACAAGGTAGTGGATGGATTGCTGATATTCGAAGGGAATGGTGAGGTTAGCGGATTCCCGGGTTCGTATAGCGATTATTACGGCTGGAAGAAGGAACAGCAGCGCAACGTTCAAAGGGTTGTTAAGCCAACAGATGAGAAGCCCAAGCCCATGTCGGACAGCGATAGGCCACGTAAGTTGACCTTTGCAGAGCGCAAAGAGTTGCAGGAACTTAGCACCGAAATAGAAGCGCTTGAAGCCGAAAATCGCGCCCTGGAAACAGAGGTAAACAGCGGGACGTTGCATCACGAGGAGCTGTTAGCCAAATCGCAGCGAATTGCCGAAATCATTGAACTTCTCGATGCCAAAGGGGAACGATGGCTTGGACTTATGGAACTGGACGAGAAGTGGGAGAATCCCTAAGGCAAAGCATTTCAGTCTTGCCAAATGCCTGATATTCTTGCGTTAACTTTCCTTTTTGTAGGCCAAACTCAGGTACACGCTGAAAACAACGGTGGTAGCGGATTGGATGTACAGGGGTGTGGTAACAATGCCCTCCGCCAATTTGAGAATAAGGGCAAGGACTACAAATTTCGCCAGGTAGTACAATGCCTTGCTGAGTACAATGGAACTGAGAATGGCAACAAATCTATGGCGGATTTTGCCAAAAATGGTATAGAACAACCATACGTTAAGGGTGAGTTCACCCGAAATCAGCAGCATTTTGTAAAAGACCGGGTGTGCCGAAATAAGGTAGCTGAAAAGGGGCAGAGTCAGGGCAATGATATATGCATTCCGTCTGGTTGTGTGTGCCAGCGCCAGAATTAACACAATGCGCATGGGCTCAATCAGGTACAGGGGGAAGTTGAGCAGGTGGGAGATGGCGGGAACAAGGAATATGAAAAGAAGCGCAAGGGTATCGAACAGTAAATACCCGATGGTCCGTTTAATGGTGAGCTGCGACGAATGCATATGGTGTTGATTAGTGAAATTATTTGGCTGCAAATATACAACTTGCGTGGTAACGGCACAAGAAATATTTTCAAGAAAGGGGACCGGTAAATATTTGTTGTTTTGCTTCCCCAAAAATCACACCGACCGAGAGTTCAAATAAAAAGGCTGTTATTATAGATTTCTCATAATTTTTAAATAGTTTTGAGAGCAATCTTTTCTGCATAAAGGTTACTAATCAGTATGCAGCCCTAATAAAAAGATAAGTATGAAGCGCAGAGATTTTTTGAAAAAAGGGTTGGGAGCAGGTCTTATGGCAGGAGCTCTCCTTAAGGTTGGAGGTGTTGGCAGTGTGGCCAAGGGAAGCCCTGCGGCATCGGATAGTGCATTTGATTTGGTGGCGGTCATGGGTGGCGAACCCGTTCCCATGTTCGATAAGGCCATTGCAGCCATGGGTGGCTTAGGGAGGTTTGTTAAGAAGGGGCAATCGGTGCTGGTGAAGCCCAACATTGGATGGGATACTGCACCCGAACTAGGCGGAAATACCAATCCTCGGCTGGTGGCGCACATTGTTAAGCAGTGTCTTCGGGTAGGAGCCAAGGAGGTGTATGTTTTCGACAACACATGCGATAACTGGAGCCGTTGCTACGCCAATAGCGGCATTGAGGATGCCGTGAAGGGTGCCGGAGGCAAGGTGGTTCCGGCCAATACCGAGAATTACTTCAAGCCCGTTTCCATACCCAATGGCAAGAGGTTGAAGGAGGCCAAGGTGCACGAACTGGTGCTCAGCTGCGATGTATTTATCAATGTGCCCATCCTTAAACACCACAGCTCCACCAAGGTAACCATATCCATGAAAAATCTCATGGGCATTGTGTGGGATAGGCGTTACTGGCACAAGAACGATTTGCACCAGTGCATTGCCGATTTTGTTACCTGGCGAAAACCCGATTTGAACGTGGTGGATGCCTACAGGGTTATTACCAGGAATGGCCCACGCGGTGTCAGTCAGGCCGATGTGGTTATGAAGAAATCGCTGCTCATGTCCACCGATATTGTGGCAGCCGATGCTGCAGCAGCAAAAATTTTTGGAGTTGAGCCCTGCGAAGTGCCACACATAAAGATTGCCCACGAAATGGGTGTGGGCAACATGAATTTGGATGAGCTGAATATCGAGAGAATCAGGATGTAAGTAACCGACTTTTTATTTTGAATCGTTTGCTATGCCCATCCTTTCAGTACACATCATAACCAACGGATGTTTGTTTTTTTGATTTGATAGAAAAATGCTAAAAAGATTAAGTTTAAAAAATTTACGAAGGATTATCGCAGCTGTTTACCTTGCCCTTTTCACTTTTATCTTTATCGATTTTTCAGAAAATTTTTCATCGGGGTTTATCAATGGATTGCTCTACCTGCAATTCACTCCGTCGCTGTTGAAATTTTTAAAGGTTGGCGGATTGATTGCAACGGGGTTCATTGTTGTGTTGCTTCTCACGCTCCTCTTTGGCAGGGCATACTGTTCATTCCTATGCCCTTTGGGCATTCTTCAGGATATCATGGCCCGCCTAAGGGCTAAAAGGCCTAGATATAAATACCTGAAACCCAGAAATATAGTACGGTATGCCATTCTTACCATTGTGGTTGTTCTAACCATTGCCGGCTCATTGTTTATGCTCTACTTGCTTGATCCATATAGTATTGCAGGCCGTATCTTTTCCGATTTTGTCCGACCCGCCTACTACGGTGTGAATAACTTTTTCGTGATGATTTTGGGCTTTTTCAACAGCTACGCTTTTCACCATGTTGATTTTAAGCCCATCCCGTGGCAAGGCATGGCCATAACGGGAGCGGTAGTGGCGGTGATAGGGTTTATGGCTTGGAAGTGGGGAAGGCTTTACTGTAACTCCATTTGCCCCGTAGGGGCATTCCTCAGCCTCATCTCGAGGTACTCCCTATTCAGGTTGAAAATCGATGAGAAATCTTGTATTGCCTGCAATCGTTGTGTGAGAGATTGCAAAGCGGGATGCATAAGCCTGAAGGACAAGAGCATAGATTTTTCGAGATGCGTTGCATGTTACAACTGCATGGATAGTTGCAGGGAGGGAAGCATTAGTTACCAATTGGCCTTTGGAAGGAAAAGCAGTGATGTTCCCGTGGAAACCGACCCCACGCGAAGAAGTTTCGTCACCACTTTTGCAGGCATGTTGATAGGGCTTGCAGCCATGGGTTGGGCGGATAAACTTTTTGCGCAGAGGCGCATCCGAAATAGGGGGGTAAATCAGGGCCCCCAAGTCAGTGCTGCCGGTTCGAAACCCAACAGGCGTAGCGCCCCCATTACTCCGCCCGGCTCATACAACCATGACGATTACAGGAATACCTGTACGGCTTGCCATCTGTGCGTTACGGCTTGCCCGTCTCATGTGTTGCAGCCATCGTTCAACGAGCTGGGGATTTTTAGCATGTTGCAACCCCACATGGACTTTCGGTCGGGTTTCTGTAACTACGAGTGCACCAAGTGTAGCGAGGTTTGCCCCACGGGGGCAATCAGGCTGTTGGATTTGGAAACGAAGAAACGCACCCAAATTGGCAAGGTTGTCTTTCACCGTGGCAATTGCATCGTGAGGGTGGACCGAACTGAATGCGGAGCCTGTTCCGAGCATTGCCCCACAAAAGCCGTTCAGATGGTTCCGTGGCAAGGGCTGCTGATACCTGAGGTCAACCCCGAAATTTGCATTGGTTGTGGGGCTTGCGAACATGCCTGTCCCACCGAACCCTACAAGGCCATTTATGTAAATGGCAATCCCGTGCATCAGGTGGCCAAAATGCACGAAAGCATAGGCAATCGACCTAAAGAATCGGAATTGGATGATTTCCCCTTTTAACACATAAACCTTACTGTTATGAAAAATAAGTATTTGTCAATCAGTTTATTATGGGCAATCCTGTTGCCGGTCTTTATGGGTTGCAACAACCCTGAAAGCCCATCGCAATGGGCAATAGCCCTCCACGGTGGTGCAGGTTATATGGTTCCCGAGAACTATACCGATGCACAGGTGGAGCAGTACAAATCGGAGATGCAAGCTGCGCTCAATGAGGGTATTGCCATACTGGAAAATGGCGGAACCAGCCTCGATGCCGTGGAGCAGGTGGTGCGCTACTTGGAAGATTGCCCCCTGTTCAATGCGGGTAAAGGGGCCGTATTCACCCACGATGGCAGGAACGAGTTGGATGCTGCAATTATGGAAGGCATCGAGTTGAGAGCCGGCGCTGTGGCCGGCGTTGGCGATATCAAAAACCCCATTTCCACGGCACGGCTGGTAATGGAAAAATCGCCCCATGTTCTTATGGTGGGCAAAGGGGCATCGCTGTTTGCACAGCAAAATGGGGCCGAAATGGTGGACAGTTCATACTTCTACACCGAAGGGAGTTGGAAGGAGCTGCAACGAATTTTAGAGAGTGAGAAGAAGATGGGAACGGTGGGGTGCGTTGCCGTTGATATGCATGGAAATCTTGCCGCCGCCACATCAACCGGTGGTATGTCCAATAAGCGTTACGGGAGGGTGGGCGATGTGCCCATAATTGGTGCAGGCACTTATGCCAATAATAAAACCTGTGCAGTATCGGCTACAGGGCACGGTGAGTTTTTCATTCGCTACACGGTGGCTCACGATATTTCGGCATTGATGGAATACAAGGGGTTGCCACTGGCCAAGGCTGCTGATATGGTGGTGCTGGATAAGCTGGTGAAGGCCAAGGGTGATGGCGGAATTATTGCTGTTGACACGAAAGGCAACGTGCATTTGGCTTTTAATACTCCCAGCATGCTCAGGGCCTATGCTAAGGCCAACGGAGAGAGGGGAGTAGAGATTTTTAAATAGGAAATTAATAATTTTTCTACTATTAATCTTCAAATTGTATAGAGGTATTTTGCCGTTGAGTTGTCATTCATATGAACAGGGTGAACTGACGGCAAAATGCAATTTTCCACTTATTTTTTGTTAATCCGGACAAGTTGGAATTGCAGGACAGGCATATTTTGGAGGCTTTGCGTCAGGGCGATGAGCAGGTTTTTGAAAAGATTTTCAGAACCTATTACCAACGTCTTTGTAATTATGCTAACACAATTTTGAATAGCATGGACGAGGCCGAAGAGATGGTGCAGGGTGCTTTCATCGCGGTGTGGGAAAGGCACGATACCTTGGAGGTTCATACTTCCATTAAGTCGTACCTGTACCGTGCGGTTCACAATAGCTGTTTGAACAGGGTGAAACATTTGAAAGTTAGGCTGAAGCATGAAGAAACTGTTAAGTACCAGTCGGATGCCGTGCAAAGTGATGCTTCCGATGAAATGGTGGAAAAAGAACTGGATGCCATTATGGCCAATGCCATTGATGCTTTGCCCTCTCAGTGCAGACAGGTTTTCAGGTTGAGCAGGTTCGAGAACTTAACCTATGCCGAAATTGCACAGCAGATGGGGATATCGGTGAAGACGGTTGAAAACCACATGGTTAAAGCACTCAGGGTCCTTAGGGAGAAGTTGAAGGACTATCTGCCTGTGATAATCTGGTTGTTGCTCATGAAGAATTAATGCTTTGGCAAAGGATAGCAAACATATCGACCATCTTATTGCCCGGTTTATCACCGGTGAAATCACCCAACAGGAGGTTGAGCAGTTAGACCAATGGCTGGACCGCTCGGAGGTAAACCGCAAGTATTTTGGCGATATCCAATTCATCAATCAACGGGCAATTGCTTCTCACACCATTATCAACGTTGATGTTGACAAGGCGTGGAACGAAGTTCGAAAGCAGATGAAGGGGAGGGTGGTTTCGGTGCAGCCCAAGGCCAAGGCAACTGCGTTCAGAATACCTATATGGTTAAGGGTTGCCGCCGTGATACTCATAGTCTTTGGCATATCGTTCGCGATATACAAACTTCAAACTACAAAGCAGTTGGTTGAGAGCGAGATTATTGCCGTTTTAAGTGAGGAAGGAGTTGTTGACCACCGTCTCACGGATAGCACCACAGTAGCCTTGAATGTACATAGTAAAATTACCTATCACAAGGATTATGGCGTAAAGAATCGCAACCTTAAGCTGGAAGGCGAAGCCTTTTTTGAGGTCAAACACATGGATGATATGCCATTCATTGTTGAGGCTGAGGATATTATGGTGCAGGTTTTGGGTACGGCATTCAATGTAAAAGCATTTGAAGGCGATACCATTGTGGAGGTTTATGTGAGAACGGGCGAGGTCTATTTCTTCACAAGCGATTTGGATGGGATTTTCCTGATGTCGGGTGAGATGGGTGTGTTCAATAAGAACACCCGCACATTCTCCAGGGTGGCCAAACCCGATATTAACGTGGCCGCCTATGCCACAAAGATGTTTGTTTTTCAAAATGCTCTTTTGCTTGATGTAGCCAATCAGCTTAGCAAGGCATACCACACCCACATCCGATTTGAAAGCGAAGACCTTAAGGAACTCAGCATTTCGGTGAATTTCGAGAATGAGGAGTTGGATTTGATACTGGATATTATTGCCGAAACATTGGGAATCAGCATAACCAGAGAAGTTGATGGATTTGTTATTCAAAGTGGAAAATCTAATAGTGAGGCCATTGAACCATGAGAAGGGTATTGATAATCATACTACTTTGTATTCATGCCATCTGTTTGAAATCGCAGGTTGGCACAATACCCCCGTTGGAACGAGAGATTACACTGACGGTTCAAAACAAACCCATTTCGTTCGTGCTAAGTAGCATTTCGGCTTTGGCCGATGTTGAGTTTTCGTACAGTCCCGGTGCTATCAACGCCGATGAATTGGTATCCATACACGTGGAGGACAAGTCGGTTAGGTACACCCTTAATGCCATTTTCAACGGAGCGGTAAGATATAAGGTGCGGGGCAAGTATGTTATTCTTCAGAAGCACGAGCCCAAACCAAGTGATAACATGCTGGTGGAGGGATATCTCTACGATGCTAATACGGGTGAAAAGTTGGCTCAGGCCACGGTTTACAACAAGGATCAGAAGGTGTCGGCCATTAGCGACGAGTATGGCTATTTTAAGATTTTGGTAACAACCGATGCGTCGGAGGCCATGCTGAAGGTCAGCAAGGTGGGGTATAGCGATACCCTATTAACATCCATTGTAGCCGAATCGAACTACATAAATGTGGATATCCCTGTAAAACAACAACCTCAATTTGAATCCATTCAGGACAGGGTTTCTGGTCAAAAGATAATCCCGGAATGGCTGATTTCCCGAAATTTGAAAATTAACACCAGGAATGTTTCCGATACCCTATTCAGGACAATGCAGCTTTCGGTTGCTCCTTTCCTAACTACTAACGGGTTCTTAACGGGTCGTACGGTGAATGATTTCTCGGTTAACATGACCATTGGCTATGTGCAGGGGGTGAATGTTATGGAATTTGGAGGCATTGCCAATATTGTCAGGAAAGATGCGGGGGTGATACAGTTTGGTGGGATAGCCAATATCGTTGGCGGCCATTCCCATGGCGTACAGGGAGCGGGAGTAATGAATATTGTAAGAAGGTCAAGCGGTGTTCAGGCGGCGGGCTGCCTGAATGTGGCGATAGAAGATGCAGGCCCCGTTCAGGTGGCAGGCATAGGAAATTTTGTCTGGAAAAACTTTAAAGGTGCTCAGGCTGCCTCGATTTTCAATTTCAGCCGACAGCTAAACGGAATACAGGCATCAGGCATTGTGAATGCAACCGGTACAGCCAAGGGATTGCAAATGGCAGGTATTGTTAACCATGCCAACTCTTTGACAGGTTTGCAGGCAGCAGGCATAGGCAATACTAGCATTGCACTAAAGGGTGTACAGGCTGCAGGGATTGTTAATGGAGCCAAAGATGCTGACGGGGTGCAGGTAGCCGGGATTGCTAACGCTGCTATGACCGCTGAGGGGGTGCAGGTTGCAGGGATTGTTAACGGAGCCCTAAACGTTAAGGGTGTACAGGTAGCCGGAATACTTAATCTTGCAGGTCAGGTCGATGGATTTCAGGTTGCACTGATCAATTATGCCGATACATGTCAGGGAATTCCCTTTGGCCTTTTCAGCTTTGTGCGCAAGGGATATCACAAAATAGAGCTATCGGCCAACGAGGTTTTTTACACCAACCTTGCTTTTAGAAGCGGGGTGAAGGCCTTTCATAGTATATGGAGTGCGGGCTTTCAGCCCTTTCAATCAGGAAACCGATTTGGGTATTTTGGCTATGGGTTTGGAACTACGTTTGGAGATTGGAAAAAGCACTCCTTTGACATAGATGGTGAAGTGCTTGGGGTGTTGAAGGATAATATCTTTTCCAACAAAAACACCATATACAGGTTTACGCTTGGTGTTGACCGACAATTATTGGGTAAAATCTCGTTGACTGCGGGTTTATCATACAATATTCTCATAACCAATCCCCGGTCGGTGAACTACGATGAAGCATTCGACAAACTACCTCCATATACCCTTGAGAATAAAACCCGACAGGATGGAAGCAATGTGAAAAGTTGGGTAGGGGCCAAGGTGGGGATTAGATTCCTGTAACACTACATTCCGTGCGGTTATATCCCATTCATTTATTGCCCAAATCCTTAATAGTTAATATTTATCATCCCTTTTTCCACATAAGGGTCAAATGGCTTACCTTTGCTGCATTCGGCAGAAGGATGTGAATGGCCATTCTTAGGTAACATTATTTTAAAAGATGTAATGGGAAGTAAATGAGCTCATCCAAATACAAATTACTTGCCTATATAGGCTTGGGCGTGATGACCCTGATAGTGGGTCTTTCGTTTATTTTTGTGAAAATCGGGTTGGAGAGTTCCGATACATGGGACTTGTTGGCGCATCGGTTTAGCGCAGCATTTGTGGCCATTGCGGTTCTGAAACTTTCTGGCGTAATCAAAACCCAACGAAAAAGCCTTAGGGATTGGATGGCCATTCTTGGTGTTTCGCTTCTATACCCCATCCTTTGCTTTGCGTTTCAAACCCTGGGTCTGGAGCACTCCACGGCATCCTACGCCGGAATTATTTATGCGCTGATACCTGTGTTCACGCTCATTGGGGGCAGCATTTTTCTGAAGGAGAAAACATCAGGTTTGCAAAAAGTGGGCATTGCCATTTCAGTGTTGGGATTGATATACATCTCTTTGCGCAATACAGGCGGGATGCAAGGGCAAAGCCCATGGGGTGGCATCCTGCTGCTGTTGTCCGTGCTCTCGTTTGTGGCATACTACATGGCAGGGAAAAAGATAATGCAGCGCCATAGTTCCCTTGGTTTGACAAGCGCCATGATAACCTTTGGTTTTATTATCTTCAATCTTATCGCCATTGTGCGACATGCGTCCAACGGGTCGCTGGCCATCTTTTTTGAACCAATGGGAAAGATAAGTTTTGTCTATTCCGTACTCTACCTTGGGGTATTGTCGTCAGTGGTCTCTTCGTTCCTTTCCAACTACGCACTCAAATATATTTCCACGGCCAATGTGAGCATTTTCAACAATATCAGCCCTTTAATATCCATTGTGGGTGGCGTTGTCTTCCTAAGAGAAACCCTCTACTTGGCTCAGATTATTGGTGCCATTCTGGTTCTGCTGGGGGTGATAATGGTGCTTGGTTTTAAACCCAAAAAATAGAACCATACCCCCTATCTTTTTCGGGAATGTTAAAATGAATATCGTTAGCATGATTCTTGCCATAGGGATTTCACCTAAATAAATACCAAATAATTCATTTCTACTACCCCCTTTAATCGACGAAAAATCTTTTACATCGACTTTCCCGGGGCGTTCGTCGATTTCTGTTTCTCATACAATGTATGCGCATCTAAATTTGTCAACATATCATGCAATATGGAACAAATAGTTTGCGGTAATGGAAATAGAGACAAAATTTTGATAAGCGAATAGGGGTTCTTCATTCCTGTGTTGTCTATTTAATGAGTTGACACCAACAAAAAAACCTTAAATACAACTAACTATTAAATTATGAGGAATATAGTTATTTGCTCTGCCTTTCTTCTTTATGTTATCAATCAATTTGTACCCACAAGTATCAACGCGCAACCCCTTACCCAGGTGGTGAAGGGCAAGATTGTTGATGAGGCAAGTCAAACCCCACTTCCGGGAGCCACTGTGGTGGTGCTTGGTACCGATCCCATACTGGGTACTGTGGCCAATGAGAGTGGTAATTTTCGCCTGGAGAAAGTTCCTTTGGGTCGATATAACATAAGGGTCGAATTTTTGGGCTATGAGCCTGCCGTAATTCCCGAAATACTGATTACGTCGGGTAAGGAAATGGTGCTGAACATTAGCCTGAAGGAAAGTATTAGCGAATTGGATGCTGTGGTGGTAAAGGCTCAGACCCGCAAGGACAAAGCGGTGAACACCATGGCCAGCATCAGTGCCAAATCGTTTACCGTGGAGGAAACCAGCAGGTATGCGGGGGCAGTGGACGACCCCGCACGCATGGTATCGGCCTTTGCAGGGGTAACCGCGGGCGATATTCAGGATAATGCCATTATCATCCGCGGGAACTCGCCCAAGGGCGTGCTATGGCGCGTGGAAGGTGTAGAAGTCCCCAATCCCAACCACTTTGCAGGTGGCAACGTGGCGGGTGGTGGCATTGTATCCATTCTAAGCGCTCAGCTGTTGGCCAGCTCCGATTTCTATACAGGCGCATTTCCTGCCGAGTATGGCAACGCCATGGCGGGCGTATTCGATATGAAGCTAAGGGCAGGCAATAGCGATAAGCATGAGCATACGTTTCAGGCAGGGGTTCTCGGTATAGATTTCGCTTCGGAAGGGCCATTCAAAAAGGGTGGAGCATCAAGCTACCTATTCAACTACCGCTACTCCACATTCAGCCTGCTTTGCAATACAGGAATAATCCCTACTTCACAGATACCACAGTACCAGGATTTATCTTTTAAACTAAACTTTCCAACCCGCAAGGCGGGTACATTCTCTCTATGGGGTATTGGTGGAATGGACTTCAATGAGGAGCCCATAAAAAGCGACTCTACGAAATGGGTAACTCAATGGTCCCGCGTATCGTACCTATGGTATATGGATATGGGTGCCACGGGGCTCAACCATGTGATATCGCTTGGGGAGAACACCTACCTAAATACTTCACTTGTGGCAACGGGACTTTCCGATAGGACTAATATGAAGATTTTTGACGATAACATGATACGAAGGCCTTACAGTGACTATATGAACCGCACCTTTAGGTATGGGTTGCATTCGTACGTAAACCACAAGTTCAGTGCAAGGCATACAATCCGTACGGGTGTAAACCTAAATCTTTTACAGTTCAACATTGAGGGTAGTTCAATGGTTGAACTCGACTTTGACTCGTACCGCAACCTTGTGAAAGAAAATGGCAGCAGTTACTACGGCGAGTACTTTTTTCAATCTAAATACAATATTACCAACACACTGACTGCCAATACAGGGGTAAACGCCAAGTACTTTGTGCTGAATAAGAATTATTCCATTGATCCCCGTTTGAGTTTAGTGTGGGATTTTGCCCCAAGTCATAGCCTTTCAGTGGGATACGGTAAACATAGTCAACTGGAGGACTTGAATGTGTATCTGCTTAAAAATGTAGATGATAGCGGCATAGAAACCTATCCCAATAAGAATTTGGAACTGGCACAGGCACACCATATTATACTGGCCTACGACTGGCTAATCAACAGCAACAAGAGACTGAGGATAGAGCCCTACTACCAGTACCTTTACAATGTACCCGGCGTGGCCAACAGTAACTACTCGATGTTGAACTTCAGGCAAGAGCAGCCTTTCGATAGAGTACTAGAGAACAACAGCATGGGTGAGAATATTGGCGTGGATGTAACATTTGAGCACTTTCTCCATAAGAACTTCTACTACTTAGCCACGGTTTCGCTGTTTGAATCGAAGTACAAGGGCGACGACGGCGTATGGCGCAATACTAGGTACAACAAGGGATTTGTTACAAATTTCCTGTTCGGATATGAGTTCTTTTTCAACAAGAGAAATGTTCTTGGGATAAATGTGAGAGCCAATATTACGGGCGGCGAGCGACGTGCTCCCATTGACTACGAGCGTAGTATGCTCGAAAAACAAATATATCGTGATGAAACTAAGGCTTTCGAATATCAAAACCCAACCTACTGGGGTATGGATGTATCCATTACTTACAGGAACAACAGCAAACGTTTTTCGAGTATCTGGGGAGTTCAAGTAAAGAATGCACTGGGCGCACCCATGGAGGGTGAATATTATAACCTGAGAACAAATAAAATTAAAAAGGAGAGTATCACCGTAGTTATTCCTGTGCTAAGTTACAAGATAGAATTTTAGTAGAAACTAACAATAAATAGCCATGTCGCACACCGATATATATAGTAGAATTAAATGGATATTGCTGACAAACTTCGTTGTTAATGAGCAGATAAACTGTTACCATGCCCATTTCCAGAACGACCTGGGTCTCGATGGTTGGGATGTCAATATTTTGATTTTTTTAGTTGAAGGTTACTTCGATATACAGTTGAAAAACGGTATAGATCAGGAGTTGAAAAGAATGAATCAGTAGGTTTCATTGGTCTGCGATAAACTTGACGAAAAACTTATTGAAAAGCCGTTGGCCAAACAATTGGCCTCATAGAATTTTTTGTTTTTATTGATTGAAGAATCGATTATCAGACTCAGTGATTTATCCTACATCTCGAAGGTAGGACCCATTCGCACTTCAAAATAAAAGGTTAACCCATTAAAGTATAAGCAATACTTAGCCTGTCGGTATATGGATAGATGAAATTATTTACTTATTGTCAATAAAAACTTTAATAATTTTTGGTATTTTGAAAGGATAGGGTAACTTTGACTCCATATAAATTAACCTTTAAAAACGAAAACTATGGAAAAAAAGCTCGTGTTTAATGATCTTTTGAAGGATGCTATAACCATTGGTTTGAAAAACATCCTGTCACTAATCGGATGCTTGATTCTTTGGGGTCTTACCATTTGGATTCCATACATTAACGTAGGAACAACCATTGCCATTATTACGCTTCCTGCTGAACTTAGCAAGGGTAAAGTGATTTCTCCCCTTGGAATATTTGACAAAAAGTACTTTAAGTATATGGGTGAATTCTTTTTGGTTTCGGGGTTGAAAGGACTTATTCTTTTCCCGGCTATGTTCTTCTTGATTGTTCCTGCCATTGTCCTTGGCATTGCTCTTAGCCTTGCTACCCTTCTTGTGGTTGACAAAGGGAAAGGCGCAGCCGATGCCATTAAGTTGAGCAATAAATTAACCTATGGTAATAAGTGGACTATTTTCCTGGCTCAGCTGGTGCTTGGAATTGCCATTAATATTTTATCCTTCATTTTAATGAAGATTTGGATTGGTCTTGCTATTATTTTAGCACTTGTTGCCATCCCTGTAATGTTGGGTTTAAAAGCCAGCATCTACGGAACATTGGCCGGTGATGTGGCTGAGGAGTAGAATCACATTGTTCATTATCATAAAAAAGGGACTCCCAAGAGTCCCTTTTTTCTTTTCTAACAGCATGAAACGAAGTAGTTTTTAAAATGGAAGCCATTGGTATTTAATAAGGCTTAAGACTAGGAAAAATTCATATCTTTGTCCTATGAGCCTTGTAAAATATAGTAAACTGAGCGATTACAAGATTAAAAAAGTTCTTCGACATTTTTGCGCCGATATTGATGCTACCAAAACCTCGTACCTACTG
>JAKQEF010000082.1 GCA_029558675.1 Bacteroidota bacterium
ACCAACAACGATCGCGATCAGATATTGGGATTGGTGGCATCGCAACTGCAGAACCTATCACGATTGACCACACCCACCAATGCCCTGTTGGGCATAATTGGCGAGTTCGGCAATTTTATAGAGGCCAATACCAAGAAAAAGGAGTACCGTTTCAGTTCAACCATCAGGCTTTTCGAGCAGAAGAATTTCGATACCCGCCTTCACTCTATCAGAGTATATGCTTTGCTGACAGGCAATAGCGAACCTGTGGAACTGAACACAGGACCCTTAAGCCATTTTCTGGTTAATTCCGACAACCTTCAGGTAAATCGCCAGATGCTCACCGAGTTGGTTAATTACAGCAAGTACCCGCTCATCATTGTTGCCAACTACAAGTCATTGTACCGAATGGAACAGGTTACGGGCGACGAGGTGAACTTCGCCAATATCGAAAAGCGGAAGCTGAAAATCGAAAACGACTACAGGGCCGGGCTAATCAATGCCGAGACATATCGGCAGGAGAGGGATTTCATCAATTTTATCACCATTTTTGCCAACCTTAAAAACCATCTCGAGGTTTACAGCCTCAACTACCGAACGGGTAATACCGATGCCATTTCGGGTAGCCTTTTCAAGCTGCTTCAGTACTATCGTCAACTGCTCAAGGCACATGAGGAAATCGTTTTTAAGTATCGTGGTAACAGCACGTTTAACAACGTCTTCCGCAAGGAGTACGAATCCATCATCGGTTATGCCTCCCTTTACCACGATGAGGATCACAACCTGAAAAGGCTGAAAGATTTGGCATATACGCTGGTTCAACTGGAAAAGCAACCCAAGATTGAAAAAGCCGATGACCTGGAACAGGTCATTGCATCGCTACGATTTGCCGATGTTTTCAAACCCATCCACACCGACCAGAGCGTTGAGGGGCAGCTGATCAAAATGCAAACGGAGAGGCTTGAACAGGAGCTTTACCGGAGGGTTTACGAGAGGGAGGTTGAAATGCTGAAGCAGATTCCGGCAAGCGTTAAAACCAAAGCGGCCCCTGAGAGCCTTAGGAGTATCATCCGCAACACAGCCTGCGGTCTGTGCCGCGAAAAAGCCTACGAGGCCATTGACGATTTTGCCAATCGAATGGCTGACTTTAACCTTAAACTTGCTTTGGCTTCGCACGACAGCATTGTAGCAGGGCTTCAGCCCTGGTTTTTCGACCAGCTTCAGAAGTTACAGCTGGCCAAGGGCAATCTGAGCAAAATTTATCCGCAGGGGCAGGAGGTAGAAACCGGTGCTTACCTTTCCACCAAACTTGCCGAAATTGACAGGGACATACGTAATCTTCAGGATTTTAGCAGAATCGACCTCACAGGGAAAGACCTCTCCATGGTTGAAACGCTCAATGGCAAGCTGCTCAAAACAAAGCATCATGTAGAAGAAACTCTGGAACTGGTGTGCAATTTAAAACCCGAACTCTGCCATAAGGATGATTCAGCACCGGAAGATGTGGCGGCATCGCCCCCCGATTTGAAGCAAGCCTTTGCAGCCCAGGACTCTTTGGTTATGCAGGCCAATGTTTTTATCTCCATTTTCGAATTCCAATACGGCATGGTTGCCCAAAAGGCCAAGGGGAATCCCGAGCTGAAACCGAAGGTTGTAAAGGCCAAGGAACTGCTTTTTAAGCTCAAGGCCGTGGTCGATGTTTACTCCGAAAACCTATCGCAGCCCAACAGGCTAAAAGGGCTGGAAGTGGAGATAACCAACCTGATTAAGGAGGTTAGCGATATTCTCAGCGAGCTGGAGGGGGTCCTGCCATAGCAAACCCGTTATTGCAAATTTTATACATTGACCCACATTTATCCAATGGCGGATTCAAGTCACAAATGCAACTTTTGGTTAAATAATAATTTATTCATTACAAATATAGGGTTTTCGTAATCAAATCTTTTTCTGGGTCTCTTGTTTAGCCTAGCTTCCACCCGCTTTACCTTTTCGTGTGTGA
>JAKQEF010000119.1 GCA_029558675.1 Bacteroidota bacterium
GGCAATGATATAAAAACAGTTGAACACTTTGTGTTATTGTACTTTTTGTTTCATTTTTGCAAAACGAAAAATCGTTGACATGAAACCTACACTAATTATCCTTGCTGCAGGCATGGGCAGCCGATACGGAGGGCTGAAACAAGTTGATGGGGTTGGCCCCGGTGGCGAAACCATTATTGATTATTCAGTTTACGATGCCCTGCGGGCAGGTTTTGGCAAGGTGGTATTTGTTATTCGCAAGGATATTGAAAAGGACTTTAGGGAAGTGTTCGGTAGGCGTTTTGATGGTCAAGTGCCCTACGAGATAGCATTCCAGGAGTTGTATATGCTTCCGCCGGGGATTAAGTGTCCGCCAGATAGGATTAAACCTTGGGGTACGGCTCATGCAGTGTGGGTTTGCCGAGAGGTGGTAAAAGAGCCGTTCGCCGTTATCAACGCCGATGATTTTTACGGCGCCGATTCGTTTAGGGTGATGTCAAAAGTACTTTCCGATAAAAATCTTAAAGAAGGCGAGTTCTTTATGGTGGGCTACCGATTGGCAAACACGCTTAGCGATCAGGGTTCCGTTTCGCGTGGTATCTGTACCGTCGATGCGAACTCATTTTTGTTGGATGTGGTTGAGCGCACCCATATCGAAAGGATTGGAGGAGTAGTAAAGTATAAGAATGAGCATGATGAGTTAATCCCCGTTGATGATCAGTCGCTTGTGTCGATGAACTGTTGGGGCTTCACACCTGTATTTTTCGATTACATCGGTGAGATGATGCACGATTTTTTGAGCGGAAATGCGGCCAATCCAAAATCGGAATTCTACATTCCTACGGTTGTGAACCAGCTGATTAAAACCCGAATGGCAACTTGCAGGGTATTGCCTACTACCTCCCAGTGGTTTGGAGTAACATACCCCGGCGATAAGCCCATGGTAACTGAAAAGCTAAAACAGTTGACAGTAAGTGGCGAGTACGTTTCACCCCTTTTCAAGCCATACACTCCATGATTGAGATTATACTGATAATGGCTGCTGGCATAGCCGTTGGTTATGCCATACGTGGTCGTAAGAGATTGGTAAAAGTTGTGGATAGGTTGACCATGTACTCAATTTGCCTATTGCTATTCCTGCTTGGCGTAGCCATTGGAGTTAATGAGTTGATTGTTAAAAATATGCATATATTAGGCCTGCGGGCTTTTATTCTTTCCTTGGGCGGTGTCATGGGAAGTGTATTTTTATCATGGATTGCCTACAGTTTATGGTTTAAGCCCAAATCCACGAAAAATGAGGAGTAGTATAGTAATCGTTTCTTTTTTTGTAATAGGCGTTTGTGTGGGTTTGATCCGATTTGTGCCCGATGCCATTATTCATAACGATTATAGCCAATGGGCCTTATATCTCCTGCTATTCCTGATAGGAGTAAGTGTGGGAGCTGACCCAAATTCAATTAAGGCCATTAAGGAGCTCAATGTCAGAATAGTGTTAATTCCGGTTATTACAATAGTAGGTACAACCCTGGGGGTTGTTTCGGTTTACCTTTTTATGAAAATCGATTTTACCGATGCCCTTGCTGTAGGGTATGGATTTGGATACTACAGCCTTTCCAGCATTTTTTTAACGGAGATTCGTGGCGACGAGATGGGTGTTGTTGCCCTGTTGTCGAATATCTTCCGCGAGATTATCACCCTTTTGGCAGCCCCGGCAATGGCATTGTTTTTCGGGAAATTGGCTCCCATTGTTTCGGGAGGAGCCACCAGCATGGACACCACTTTACCCATTATAACCAGAAGCAGTGGGAAGGAGTATGCAATTATTTCGTTATTTCATGGCATCGTTTTAAGCTTTTTGGTACCAATCCTTGTTACTATTGTTTACTACTTTTGATAAAACTTTTTTATTAAACTTTAAACAAACTAAACATTATGCTCATGAAGAAAGTAATCAGTATCTCTTTTTTAATGCTTTTA
>JAKQEF010000140.1 GCA_029558675.1 Bacteroidota bacterium
AGCGTGCCCAGCCAAAGAATCATACCAACGAGAAAACTCACGGCTTTTTTCATATTGATTAGCGGTTTGGTTGTTTTGGTTTTTAACTTACTGAATATGTAGTGCTATAAATGTTGCCATCAACAATGTAGAGTGGTGTTACAGAGGGGAATCCATCCTTATTGAGAAGGCAGGTATGTAAAATTACAATATTTCTTTCATATATATAATCAAAAAAATCACTTATTTTTAAAAAAAAATTTCCGTGGTGCGTGCAAAAATTACTGTTGTATCAGCGCGTTAACTATGAGTTCATACAATTCCGCGCACTTTGCCCTTAGGAATTTCCATACCAAGTCTTCGCAAGGCCTCTCCTGAAACGTCCCCTTTAGTGCTACAGATACAACTTTTTAATATTTTTGAGTACTCGCTGGAGATCTTGGTTCTTATCATAATCTATATAATTATTCATTGTTCATTGTCTGATGTCCATTGGGGCTTTGCCCCAAACCCCATTCACTTTTTTGTCTTGATACAAAAAAGTAAACAAAAAAAATCAAGGTAAACCGATGCTTCATCCCACTCTGCCCAAATCCTCGGATTCTAGCCCAAGCTGGTAAACCTCTTGGGCAGAATCCTACGGGTTTGGCCATTCACGCCTCCGCCGGCCCGCCTCCCGAACAATCGGGATTACCGGGCTCACGCACTTTTGCGTGTGCGGAAAGGGAATAGTGTTGGCCTTAAAGGACTTGGGGGTTGCGGGGTACGGAGTTGGCCGTTACTCATTGCCTTTAGTTTAAAAAAAGCCTTTGTGCGGTAAATTTATCCCTTTTTTCAATGTTTGCATTGATTATTAGCCATTTACGACCACACTAATTTGAAAGGGGACAAGTCAGAAAATCTTCACAAGGCCTCTTCATGGGTTGCCAATAACATAATACAAAAACAGAGTAATATCTCTGTGGGGCAGGAGCGGCATTAAGCCAAACGCTTAATTTTACTTGCAGGGAGCAGTATTGATTGGTTGAAATCAAAGGGGGTAATAAGATTTAACCCGGGTTTCTTGCCCGGTTCAATGCTTCCAAACTCACCACTAAAGCCAAGGGCTTCGGCTCCGTTAAGGGTTGCCCATCTCAGTATTTCGTCAAATGGAATGTCAGGGAATCTTTGGCCGATTATTTTCATCTGATGTAGCATGGAAAGCGATGGGGCAGAAGCCGGGCTGTCGGTACCCATGGCCATTGTCAAGCCCAATTGCCTAAACAACCGAATATCGGGCAATGAATTTTCGATGAAGAGGTTTGAAGCGGGGCAGAGGACAAAGACAGCACCGGCAAAATGATTGGCAAGCTCCTGTGCCTGAGATGATGTAAGGAATGTATTGTGGATAAAGAGGATGGTTGAATTTTTCGGCAAGTACCCTTTCGCAATTTCTACGGGATGTCCTTTGGGGCCGGCATCAACAGGCAACCCACATCGGCTATAATACTGAGCCAGGGGTCCCGACCGACCTGTGGAAAACTCGAACTCCTGCATGCTTTCGGCAAAGTGGATGGAGACAATGGAATTCAATGCAATCTCACGGGCAACTATTTCCCACAGATTTTGGGAAAGAGAATAGGGGGCGTGGGGAGTAATTGCTATGGTATCCTGAGGTTTCAATTCAGCCAATGCTTTAACCTCCCGGGCATATTCAATAATACTCTCCGCCTTCTCGGGCAGCAGCCCGAAAAGTTCCACAAAATTCACAAAACGGATGGGGCTGGCAAGTTTCGGCCCGAAACTCAGATAAGAATTACAAATATCGGCTACCGCCACTACACCCTCCCTGTGCAGTTCATCTAAAGCATCTCGAACAGACCTGCTCTCAACGATCTCATCCTCTTCCCTTATATTTCGTATCTGATCAACGAATCCGGCTAAACCCGTGTTGGGCGTGAGCCTGCCTTTCATGTATGACAATTCGGTATGGCAATGTGCATTCACAAATCCGGGCACTATGATTCCGTTGTGAAATTCGGTTCCTGCCAGCTCCACTATGTCATCCTGCGGATCAATAAGTTCAACCACGGTGCCCTCATCATCAACACCCACAATACCATTGCGGATGGGTTTACCCGATACTGTGTAGATATAGTTGGCTGAAAAACGCCGCATGACTAACCGCTTATTGAAAGTTCAATTTTAAATATTGGTCTCCTATTCGATATAAATTGAAAAATTGCTCTGCAAAAGGAATTAATGCCATTCTCAATTCGCTGTTAAAAATCCTGCCTAAAGCAGGAAAAAGGGTAAAAACATGATGAATGCCCCTATCGCAAAACCGCCATACACCTGTGGTGGATTGTGTGCCCCCAGCTGCAACCTCGACCAGGCTAAAAGACCTGAAGCCAAAACCACCATAATAACGAATGCCAATGCATCGGCATGAAGCCTGATGGTGAATGAAAGAATAAAACCCATCATTCCCCCAATGCCCAGCATGTGTATGCTTATCTTCCACCAAATGGATATCACCATGGATATCAGTATCAACGCAACGGCACCCAACATGAATGTTGTAATCACGCCCGGTATGGGCAGTCTGCCCAGGAAATAAACAGAAAAAAGGTAGGGAATCAGCGTAAATCCCATGGGAATGATACGTTCCCTATGATGGTGCATATGCAGCGACTTGATAAGGCCTAACTTTACAAACAGTGGAATGGTGAGCAAAGGCAGTATGCAGGTATTGACGGCAATAACCAGCAGGATAATCCTTTTGGCCTGATATGGGAGTAACGATGCATAGGTACCGGAGTTGTACATAAACAGCACTCCTAAGATGGGCATAAACAGGGGATGCAAAAGGGTTGAAATTATCAACGCTGCGTTTTGAAGCGTTTTCTGCATTTTACAGCTCCTTTCTAAGCCTTGCCACAGGGATTCCCAATTGTTCCCGGTATTTTGCGACTGTCCGACGGGCAATGGGGTATCCCTTTTCCTGAAGGATATCCATTAATTTCTCATCGGTAAGGGGCTTCCTTTTTTCTTCGGCATCGATGCAATCCTTCAAAATTTTCTTAATCTCCTTGGTCGATACCTCCTCGCCCGAATCGGTTTGCATTCCCTCGCTAAAAAAATGTTTCAGCGGGAATATGCCGAAATTGGTTTGAATATACTTGCTATTGGCCACCCTGGAAATGGTTGAGATATCCAATCCGGTTTTCTCGGCAATATCCTTGAGTATCATTGGCTTTAAATTAACCTCATCGCCTGTTTTAAAATACTCTCGCTGATACTCGATGATTGCCTGCATGGTTACAGTAAGCGTATTCTGCCTTTGCTTAATGGCATCGATAAACCATTTGGCAGAATCAATTTTCTGCTTCACAAAGGCCACAGCCTCCTTCTCCTGTTTCGAAGCGGTGCTTTTATTGGCTGCATACGATTCGAGCATGTTCGAATACTCGCGGCTGATCCTCAAATCCGGAACATTCTTGGCATTGAGACTCACAACCATTTCGCCATCCTCGATATCGAGAATGAAATCGGGGGTAATATGCTGCGACATGCGGTTGTGCGGGTCGGCAAAACTGCCTCCGGGCTTGGGGTTGAGTTTCAATATCTCGTCGATGGCCTCTTTCAACTCCTCGTCCGTCAGATTAAGCTTTGCCTGAATTTTATCGTAGTGCTTTCGGGTGAACTCGAGGAAATGGTACTTGATAATAGTGCGTGCCAAAGCAATGGCAGGAACGGATTGATTTTTATTCTCGATTTGGATTAACAGGCACTCCTGCAAATCCCTTGCACCAACCCCTGAGGGCTCGAAATCGTGGATGATGGAGAGCAAATGCTCCAGCTCCTCTTCCGTTGCCTCAACCCCAGCGGAAAAGGCCAAATCGTCGATTATTGCTGAAAGTTTACGACGCAAATAGCCGTCCTCATCAATATTCCCAATAAGGTAAAGGCCAAGATTCCTCTGCCTTTCATCTAAGTCGCGTAAACCCAGCTGATTTTTTAAATTGTCGTGGAAGGAAATGCCCGTTGAAAAAGGGATTTCAACCCTCTTGTCGTCTCTCGAGTAGTTATTGGTCGAAAGCCTGTAGATGGGTATCTCCTCATCGTTCAGGTAATCCTCAAGGGTGAATTCATCCTCTTCATGGTTCGTATTTTCCTGATCCAACTCCTGATCCTGAACTGTTGTATCCTCTTCCATGTTCACGCCCTCTTCGAGGGTAGGATTCTCCTCCAGTTCCTTTTTTATGCGTTGCTCAAGCTGCATTGTGGGTATCTCCAGCAGCTTAATAACCTGGATTTGCTGCGGAGATAGCTTTTGTAAAAGCTTTTGCTGTAATTTCTGCTTGAGCATACTATGGCATTATTTTAAAACTCACAATTTTTGGGCGTTCTGGGGAACGGAATCACATCCCTGATATTGCTCATGCCGGTTACAAAGAGCAACAGACGTTCAAACCCCAAGCCAAAACCGCTATGCGGTGCAGTCCCAAACTTACGGGTCTCCACATACCACCACATTTCCTCCTGGGGTATTCCCATTTCAACCATTCGCCTTGCAAGGGTTTCAAGATTCTCCTCACGTTGCGATCCACCAATGATTTCGCCAATTTTGGGGAACAGGACGTCCATGGCGCGAACGGTTTTATTGTCATCGTTCAACTTCATGTAGAATGCCTTTATCTCCTTGGGATAATCGGTGAGGATAACGGGCTTTTTGAAATGCTTTTCAACCAGATATCGCTCGTGCTCGCTCTGAAGGTCAACACCCCAGGAAACAGGGAATTCCCATTTCACATCGGCCTTTTCGAGGATAGCGATTGCCTCGGTGTAGGATAGGCGCACAAAGATGTTTTCGGTAACGAATTTTAATCTCTCTATCAATTCCTTATCCCACATTTTGTTTAAAAACTCCAGATCCTCTTTGCAATGTTCGAGGGCGTAGCGGGTAAGGTATTTGAGGAAATCTTCGGCCAGATCCATGTTGTCGCTTATCTCGTAGAATGCCATTTCAGG
>JAKQEF010000159.1 GCA_029558675.1 Bacteroidota bacterium
GAGGTTGATGATGTTCAGAAGGGTTCAGGTATTGCGCCCATTGTGGGGTTAAACTTTAAAATATCTGAACAGTTCAACATCGGGCTTAAATATGAACACAAAGCGGCCATTAAGGTGAAACATGAAGTAGGGAAAGATGAACTGCTATATCCGGATGGAAAAGAAATAGGCAACGATATGCCCTCGCTAATTTCCGTGGGAGCTTCCTATAGACCGATGGAAAAATTGAATATAGCCCTCGGTTGCCATTATTACCTCGATAAAAATGCCGACTATGGAAAAAGAATTGATGGCAATTTTGTTGAAAATAAAGAGGTTATTGATAAAAATTTCCTTGAATTTGGCCTAGGCCTTGAGTATGGTATTACCGACAATATACTGGTTAGCCTTGGATACCTCCGTACTCAAACGGGAGTGAACGAGAAATTTCAAAGCGATCAGGCCCATAGCCTGAATACCAACTCCATAGGATTGGGAGGTAGGTATATGGTAAATGAAAAAATAGGAATTAACCTTGGTTTTATGACAACCATGTACGAAGCCTATGATAAGGAGTATCCGGCAAATATCCCCGGATTGATTTTCCAGCCTTATAAAGAGACCTATGAGCGTTCGTCCATGGTAATCGCATTGGGATTGGATTTTTCCTTTTAAATAAATAGCCAATCACAGTATTTGAAAAAAGCGCCTGTCGGCCATGAGCTGGCGGGCGTTTTTGTGTTTATAGGTTATACCCTTGTAATTTAAAGCCTGTTTTAATCAAGTAATTAGCGAAATGCTGACACTTGTTTACTTTGAAGTTGGGATGGCAGATTAGTGCTTAATGGCTTAAAAGAAGTGGTGGTTACACTAATCGTTATTGACTGGCACGTAATTGAAAGGGATGCTTGACATCTCGGAAAGTTCCTCGCCGGTTTCAAGAAGTTCATCATCATCTGCATCGTAATACCAGAAGATGTTTATGGGAATATTGTTTTTGTGTATGGAACTTAAAACCGCAACAATATCGTAAATAAACTTTGCTGATGAGCTATTGAAGTAAATGAATTTAAAATTGAATACGATGGGTTCTCCCGTGCCGCCACTTTTTGCTGCATTAAGAATCCACTCATTAAAATTATTTATCCATTGGACGAGTGGAGTGTAAAAAGTTTTTGCATTTTCAGGCCTCGAATACCCGCCAAGTTCCAAAGTCCGACTGAAGGGGTCGAAAGATACTTTTGGTGAAACATCTGAGCCGTCAATATATAGCGTTTCCATAGGGGTAAGCATCCTAAATAATCGGTGCAATTTATAAAAAAGGTTAAAAAATCACAAATAAATGCTTGTAAACATAAATAGTTTTGACGAACGTACGGAAAAAGTTGACGAACGCATTTTTTTATTTTATAAAAAAAGAGGACCATAGTTTTATATGGCCCTCTACTCAGGTTTAGGTTGGTTGGGGTTAGTAAGGTATTAAATTGAAAGCATATCCCAGCATATCAGCCATTTCTTCTCCCGATTCCAGTATTTCATCATCTCCATCCTCGTAGTACCAGTTAATCTCTACTTTATTGCCTTTGGAATGAAATTTCATAAACTCTAACAGAATGTCTAACAAGAACTTCGAAGAGGCAGAGTTGAAATAGGTCATTTTAAGATTTATGGTGAGCAAGCTCTTTTCGAAGGTGATATTTTGGCTAAGAACCTTTTCGTTATATTCTTCCAGCCATTTGAGTATCGGTCTGTAAAACCCAATGACATTCTCAGGTCGTGAAAATCCGGATATTTCAAATGTACTGCTTTCCGGATCGAAGTTAATTTTGGGTGTGAATTCTGTTGGTTCTATGTTGAGTGGGCCCATATGTCAATAAAGTTTACAGATTTATTTAAGAGAAATCTCAATGTTAATTGTAAAATAGGCATGCTCTGAGCTAATTGGCTCAAAATTGTATCCTATTTTATTTTCAGAAACTTTGGCAATATTAATGATGCCCAATCCGGCTCCTCCTTTGGGAGAAACATTACCGCTAAGTATGGTTTGTTTATATAACTCTTTGAGTCCCTTTAAGTCAAGCTGATTAACTTTATCTAAACGTTCCTTGAGAGATACAGCCTTTTTGTTCAGCACGGAGTTTGAAACAAACATGGAAAAGCATTTGTTGTCCAAGAAAAGGGTAAAACGGGGTTGATATTCAGTATCGCCATTGATAATATCCTGATGCTTGTAAACATTCTCAAGGCTCTCGACCATGGCAGAATACACCTTTTTTTTGATGGTAATATTCATCCCTTGTCTATCGACGTAGGCCGACATACGGTTGAGCAGAAAGCCTATCTCGTCATAACTTAGCGGACCGTAATGTCCAAGAATATTCTCGCGATTTGACACTGATATCTGTTAGTTTAAACAGTACCAAAAATAGTTAAAAATTATAAATGCAACACCAATTGCCCTTTTTTTTCACAAAAAACGCTATTTAGAATTGCTAAGTGGCGTGCCTGTCTAAGGAACACCACTTAACAATCCTAAAGTTTAGTTAGAGAAATATCTTAACGGGTTATGGTCATTTCATCGATCAGCCGCTTGGCTTCGGCATACTTGTCGATAATGAAGAGAATGTAACGGATATCTACATTGATACAGCGTTGATAGTCAGGCTCAAAAATGATATCCCCGCTCATGGCTTCCCAATTCCCATCGAATGCACACCCTATCAATTCACCTTTTGCATTAATCACAGGGCTTCCTGAATTCCCGCCCGTAATATCGTTGTTCGTTATAAAATTAACGGGCATTTCCCCATTCTTCATGGCGTATGGGCCGAAATTCTTTGACTCGAAAAGATCTTTTAGCCTATCGGGAACGACAAATTCCCAGTTGTCAGGGTCTTCCTTCTCCATTACCCCTTTCAGCGTTGTAATGTAATTATAATGTACGGCATCCTTTGGGTAGTAATCCAATACTTTGCCATAGGTCAACCGCATGGAGAAGTTGGCATCGGGATATTTTGGTTTACCCTCGTTCTTCTCCATGATGCCGGCAACGTACAGCCGATGCCCCTTTTTATAGTTATCGTTAAAAAAGCCAATCTTCTCAAAATAGCTCTCCCGTGTTTCGCCAATTGATGTGGCTGCGTAAAACGCAGGATCATTTTTAAGAGACTCGGCCGAGGGGTTTTCGAGGAATGCCCACAGCATAACCGAATCGGCAAACATGGATTTATCGTATAGATTATCAATGTACTCATCGAAATTGCCATTGTAATCTATTCTGATTATGTTGAATAGCTCTGGCTGCAACTCCTTTGAAACGTTGTTGTTAAAGAGTTTAAACATCGCTTTGGCCACCTTCTTGTCGGTTGGGCAGTTGTAGTTTTTGTAAAACGCCCTGGCCGAGTCCTTAAACTTGTTAACTCTTTTGGCCATTTCTTTCTCTTTTTCATCCTCGCTAATCTTTTCCTGGCCTTCATTCAAATATTTGTAAAAATCATTTGCCCTTGAGGCCAGCCCTATGATTTCAGTGCCCATGTAAAGGGTTTCGAGCAAATACTGATTAGCGTGAACATAGTCTCTACGCCCCTTTACTGCATCCCTGATGAGAGGAAGAGCCTCTCCGTAGGCTTCTTTCCTTTTGCCATTGCCATCAAGCCACTTCAAAAACTCCGCTTCCGATTTCTCCTTGCTTGACTTTACATGAAGGCGTTTCAAGGCCTGATTTTGTCCAATGGAATGTTTCCAGTAGTTGGAACTTCCCGAATACTTAGAGGCATACTTAATCCTTACCTCATCGCTGGCCAGCATGTCCTCAAGGATTATATCCTGCTTGATTCCCCTGATATATGCCCTGTTGCTATTGGTTATTTTTTCCGATTCCTCTACCTCCCACGATGTCATGTACCTGGTGGTGCTGCCGGGATAGCCTAAAACCATGGCAAAATCACCTTTTTCCAAATCTTTTATGGATATTGGCAAGTGATGTTTGGGTTTGTACGGAACGTTGTCGGGCGAATATTTGGCAGGCTTGTTATCCTTATCTGCGTATATTCTGAAAAGCGAGAAATCGCCGGTATGCCTGGGCCATGTCCAGTTGTCTGTGTCGGCTCCAAATTTCCCGATGGATGAAGGAGGTGCCCCTACCATGCGCACATCGCTGAAAGTTTCGTAAACCAATAGGTAGAATGCATTACCGCCGTAGAAACTTTGTACCGATGCGTAGTAGTGAGTATCCTTGGTGGCATCGGCTGAAAGGCTGTCCCCAACCGCCTCAATAATCTTTGCTCGCTCCTTTTCCGTAATCCTGCCTTGCAGCATGTTGTTCATTACCTCGGTAACGTCTTCAATGCGAACGAGAAAAGTAACCGATAATCCGGGAGTTGGTATTTCCTCTTCCGTGCTCCTAGCCCAAAATCCATCTTTCAGGTAGTCGTGCTCCACGCTGCTATGGCTTTGAATCGCACCGTAGCCGCAATGGTGATTGGTGAGCACAAGACCCTGGCTTGAGATAACCTCACCGGTACAACCGCGCCCGAACATCACAATGGCATCCTTAATACTGGAGTGATTTACACTGTAAATATCTTCAGCAGAAAGTTTTAGCCCCATTGATTGCATGGTGGCAATATTATACTTTTGAAGCAGGGGGAGAAGCCACATCCCCTGGTCAGCCCTTGAGAAGGGTGCGAGCAGCAGTACTGCACCTAAGAATAGTAAGCTAAATCGTTTCATCGTATATTATTTTAATTAAGGTGTAAAAATTTATCTCTTTAGATGCCATTTCAACTTGTTGGTTTATCGATTGAAAATTTGTTTAACTCTTGACTATGCAATGATAGCGATTTGTTTACTTAAGTCCAATATTTTTTAGCATTAGCCAAAATGAATATTCAGCTGGGTTTCGGTGAGTTTGAACGACCTCCTGTGGTAAGGTGTTAAACCATACTGCTTTATGGCATCCCTATGCTGTGCAGTGGGGTACCCTTTATTCTTTTCCCATCCGTATTTTGAAAAGCGGGTTGATAGTGAAGTCATTACTTCATCCCTGTATGTTTTTGCAAGGATTGACGCGGCTGCAATGGCCATAAACTGTGCATCTCCCTTCACAATGCATTTGTGAGAAATATGCGGAAAAGGTTTAAAACGGTTGCCATCGATAAGTAAAAATTCTGGAGTAACAGATAGCCCCTCGATGGCCCTATGCATTGCCAGAATTGAGGCATTAAGAATATTCATCCTGTCAATCTCCTCGTTCGAGGCAACACCAATGGCAAAAGCGATGGCATTTTTTTCTATTTCATGCCTTAGCTGTTGCCTTTGTTTAGCTGAAAGCTGTTTGGAGTCGTTTAGATCGGGGTTTAGGTAGTTGTGAGGGAGAATAACAGCAGCGGCACATACCGGACCGGCCAGGCATCCCCTGCCTGCCTCATCGCAACCCGCCTCTACTCTTCCCTTCAGCAACCAGGGTTTAAGCATTTTCCGTTGTTTCTTTAAGCACGCGTGCAATGGTATCGAACAGTTTCTCGGCGGTTGAATCCCACGAGAACAGCTGACGGCGCTTTTGTGCCGCCGCAACCAATGCATCGCGAAGTTTATGGTCGGTTGCCACCAACTTCATGGCATGTACAATGGACTCCACTGAGAATGGGTCAATGTAGTATGCAGCGTCGCCGGCAATTTCGGGCATTGAAGTTCTGTCGGAGGCAATCAGGGGAACGTCGCAATACATGGCTTCAAGCATGGGTATTCCAAATCCCTCGAAGTATGGAACAAAGGTCATGGCTGTTGCGGCACCAATTACCTTGCACAGGTCCTCAACCCCAAGCCTTCCGGTAAAAATTACATCATCTTTAAAAACCATGGAGTTGTATGCGGCAGTAATATCATGGGTTAAAAACATCTTTTCGCCCACAATGACCAGCGCATAATCCAGTCCACTGTCTTTTTTGAACATATCAAACGCCATCAACAGCCTGTCGATATTCTTGCGGGGATTGAGAGCTCCTACAAATACAAAGTACTTCTTTCCGTGCGAATAGGTGTCTCTTACCCTAGCCTTTGCATCTTCTACAAGAGGTTTGAACTTGGTGTTTGCACCATTGTACACCACGTCAACTTTTTCTGCCGGCACGCTGAAATTATTTACAATATCGTTTTTTGAGTACTCGCTGACCGTGACGAGCCGGGTAGCCTTTTGGGCGAATTTGGGGAAGAAATGGTTAAAATACCTTTGCGTTATGGTGGGAAGGCCTTTGGCATGGTGAAGAAAGTTAATGTCGTGTATTACAGCAATTGATGGGATTGACGAACGCAATGGCAGATACCCGTCGGGCGAAATAAAAAGATCGGGCTTGTGCTTTTTTAAAAAACGGCAAACCGACCACTCAAACCAGATGTACCAAAGGAATGGATGCCTTGCGGGAGGGAACAGCACCACGGGCTTTACGTTGGATGCAAAAATAAATTCCAAATCGGGTTTCCTGTCGAAGAGGAAAATGAATTGATGCTCGGGATGTGCTCTGGCAATCCTGTTAAAAGTTTCGTAGGTGAACCACCCAATGCCCTCCAATTTGTTCTTTATCAGGAAACGAGTGTTTACTGCTATAGTCATTGTCCTAATTTTTGGCATTGCAAATTACCACAATTTTTATTACCAATGATTTATTTGAATTGAAATCATTCAAAATCCTTTTAATTTTGGCCATTTTATTACATTTGAAGGATATTTTGAGCGAGTGAAAAGAAAGTTTATTACCAGCCTGATTCTCCTGCTGTCGCTTAACCTAATAGTTAAGCCGTTATGGATCTTTGGGATAGATCGTACGGTTCAGAATGTGGTTGGAGCATCAGAGTACGGTTTGTTTTTTGCCCTCTTCAATCTGTCCATTATCCTCAATATCGTTCTTGATTTCGGGCTAACAAATTTTAATAACCGGGAGATTAGCCGCCATTCACAGCTTTTGCCTCGCTACTTCTCCAATATGTTTGTAATTAAGCTGATGATGGCAGTGGTTTACTTTATTGTCAGCTTTGCATTGGCCATCTTTGTTGGGTATGGCGGGCGCCAGCTTTGGGTTTTGGGGTTTTTAGCATTCAACCAGTTTCTCTCCGGCTTTATTCTATACCTGAGGAGTAATATCAGCGGGTTGCAGCTGTTTAAAACCGACAGCATTGTTTCGGTTACCGATAGGGTATTTATGATTATTCTTTGCGGAATTTTGCTATGGGGACCCTACAGACATCAGTTTAAAATTGAGTGGTTTGTGTATGCGCAGACTTTGGCCTACATTATAACGGTGCTATTGTCGTTTGCAATCGTATGGACCAAATCCGCATTTTTCAAACCCAAGTTCGACAGAATCTTTTTCATGGTCATTTTTAAGCAAAGCTACCCTTACGCCCTTTTGGTTTTGCTCATGTCAATATACTATAGGGTTGACGGCGTTATGCTCGAAAGGCTTTTACCCGATGGCAGTATTCATTCTGGAGTTTATGCACAGGCTTTCAGGCTGTTAGATGCAGCCAATATGATTCCATTCCTGTTTGCCAGCCTGCTGTTGCCCATTTTCTCACGTATGATAAAAATTGGCGACTCCATTGCCCCCCTGCTGAGATTTGCCTTCAACATGCTGATGGCACTATCTATTCCTCTTGCATTGGCGTGTGTCCTATTCCGCAAGCCCATAATGGATACCCTTTACGTTCATCATGCTGCCGAATCGTCGGTCGTACTGGCCATTTTAATGGTTTCGTTTATTTTTATTTCGCTTTCCTATATTTTTGGTACCCTGCTAACCGCCAATGGCAGCCTGAAACAGTTGAATATAATTTCTTTTATTGGGGTCGTTTTGAATTTAACCTTAAACCTTTTTTTAATTCCTTCGTTCAAAGTAGTTGGCGCTGCTATGGCAAGTTTGGCCACTCAGGCTTTTATGGCCATAATGCAGACGGCGGTGTCGATTAAAACCTTTAAGATAAAACTGCGTTTATCTAACGGTTTGCCGATGGTTCTTTTTTTAGTTGGAAGCTTTGCCATTTCATGTATATGCTGGCGATATTTCGACAAGTGGTTTGCAGGCCTCGTCACTTCTTTAGGCATTAACGTGCTTTTAGCTTTTGCTGTAGGACTTATAAAACCTAAAGAAGTGCTAGCTCTGATATTAGAAAAATCGGAAGAATGAAATTTTGTGATCTCTGTAAAGATGTTTTAGTTTTTGGAAGCTGTCTTCCATGAACGAATAATGTGAGTGGGATTCTTATGTAATCATTGCTGGCAGTTGGAAGGAATCCCAAATATATTTTTCAAAGGTTTGTTAAATTTGTTAAATACAAAGTATAAATATTTTAACTTTATACCCTGATTTCACCTTTTTACCGTTTCAAAATGGGAATTTTAATTGATAAAACAAGCGACTGCCCATATGTAAACTTCAATGGTGACGGCCTTCTTGAGGTTGAGGGAAGGTCCATATCCGAAGATGTTTTTTCATTTTGGCAGCCCCTTATTGATTGGGTTAAGAATTACGTGAGGAAGCCCGCGGAGGTAACTCGTGCCATTTTTTTTCTGGAGTACTCTAACAGCAGCACCAATAAGTATCTAAGTGAAATGATGAAACTCCTCGACAAATGTGCAGACGATGGGAATAAAGTGGAGATAACCTGGAAGTACGAAGAAGATGATGAATCTATACTGGTACTGGGGCAGGACCTTGAGTCGTTGATTAAACTTCCCTTGGATTATCAGCCGGTGGAAATGGAGAAGCAAAAAACGCGTAAGATGAAAATTAAGAGCAAAAAATCTGGAAGTGAAGCTATTATAACTTTCAGATACTGGGAAGCCATTGTGAGGAATGGCCATGGCGGAGAATATACCATCGTTGAAGAGTACTAGCGTATTCTTGCAATGATCAATACTTTTATTTCAATAGAAGAATGATGCAAAAATTTGAGTTAAAAGAAACATCTACAACTCCCTACGTATTGCTTGACAACTTAAATGGGATTATAAAACTTGAGGGAAGATCGATACCCGAAAATGTGATCGATTTTTACCAGCCCATTATTCACTGGATTGAAAGCTATGTCAAAGAGCCATGCAATGCCACTTTGGTTCATTTTAAACTGGAATATTTCAATACCAGTTCTTCGAAAAGGATATTTGATATTATGAAAAAAGTCGAAACCATTGCGGCTCAGGAGGGAAAGACGGTGACTATTAATTGGTACTACGAAGAGGACGATGAGGATATCTTTTTCGCTGGAAATGACTATAAAACCCTTGTGCCAAAAATTGAATTCAACCTTTTGGAACTTTAAAACGACACTTTATATTAAACCAAAAGCCCTGATTCTCAAAAGAAAATCAGGGCTTTTTAGTAGCGGGGGTAGGACTCGAACCTACGACCTTTGGGTTATGAGCCCAACGAGCTACCAACTGCTCCACCCCGCAATATGTAGTTTAGTATGTTAAGAACTATCTTTTTCAAAACAGAGTGCAAATATACAACAACGGGTGGCAAAATACAAAGGTTATGGGAAAAAAACCTTGCAATTTTATGAATTTGGCTATGTAGAAATCATGATTATTTATGTTTATTAAACTGCTTCTCACCGACTTGCAATTTTTTTCTAATTGCTTATAAAAACGTTCTGCGTTCGGAGACTAAACCAAAAAGTGCTATCTTTGCAACAATTCTTTCGGCTATAATGGGGAATAGTAAAGGGAATACGAAATACATTCATAAGCTTAAGAATAAGTATAGGCTGAGCATATACAACGACCAGTCGTTTGAAGAGGTTTGGTTTGTGCGACTGTCGCGCCTGAATGTGATTTCGATTGTTGGGGGCACAGCTATACTCCTAATCGTAATCGTTACCGTTCTGATTGCATTTACCCCAATCCGCGAGTTCATTCCCGGATATCCCGATGGAACTACGCGAAGATTTATGGTACAAAACGCCCTGAAAGTGGATAGCCTGGAACGGGAATTACAACAGTGGAAAATATACCTTGCCAATCTGCATACCATTCTTAAAGGTGAAAACCCAAACAACCTCGAGAGCGTCCCCGACACATCGGTAAGGTATAAAGAAATCAGCTTTACGCGATCGGTTGAGGACTCAATTCTAAGGCTACAGATTGAGGAGGAGGAGCTTTTTAACCTTTCCCTAATGGAGGTGAAATCGGAAAACGAGAAACTTTCCAGTTTACATTTTTTTCCCCCTGTAAAGGGCATGATTACCAATTCATTTAATATACAGCAGAACCATTTTGGTGTCGATATAGCTGCACCGCCCAATGAAGTTGTAGTTGCCATTGCCGACGGAACGGTAATTCTATCGAGTTGGACACTTGAAACAGGATATGTTATTCAGATTCAGCACGATAAAAATGTTCTTTCCGTTTACAAGCACAACAGCAAACTGCTTAAGTTGGCAGGTACCAAAGTTAGAACCGGTGAGGCCATTGCCATTGTGGGGAATTCGGGCGAGCTGACCACAGGCCCCCATTTACACTTCGAACTATGGCACAACGGCACTCCGGTTAACCCCGAACAGTACATTGTTTTTTAGTAACCCATCACACGCGAGCATTGTAATACTTTGAAAAGACGGATTGCCATATTGGGCTCAACAGGTTCTATAGGAACCCAGGCATTGGAGGTAATTCAATGTCACCCCGACCTGTTCGGGGTTGAAATCCTGACGGCTAAATGCAATGCAAACCGATTAATTGAACAGGCTATCCGGTTTCAACCCAATGCTGTTGTAATTGGGAGTAAGGAATTGTCCGGAGAGGTGAAAAGTGCCCTTGCCGCTTACGATATTAAGGTGTTTGCCGGCGAGGAGTCCATTGCGCAGGTGGTTGAAAGCGACTCGGTGGATATGGTGTTGACAGCCATGGTTGGATATTCGGGGCTTTTGCCAACCATCAATGCCATTAAGGCAGGGAAAGCCATTGCGCTGGCCAATAAGGAAACGCTGGTGGCAGCCGGCGAACTTGTTACCAGGTTGGCAACGGAGAATAACGTGCCCCTGTTGCCAGTGGATTCCGAGCACTCTGCCATTTTTCAATGTCTTGTTGGGGAACAAAACCCCATTGAAAAGATTATCCTCACCGCCTCGGGTGGCCCTTTTAGGGAGTACTCGTTTAAGCAGCTGGCTCACGTTACGGTGGCCGATGCGCTAAGGCATCCCAATTGGAACATGGGAAACAAAATCACCATCGACTCGGCAACCATGATGAACAAGGGTTTTGAAGTGATTGAAGCCAAATGGCTTTTCGGGTTGAAACCCGAGCAAATTGAGGTGATTATCCATCCGCAGTCCATTGTCCATTCCATGGTGCAGTTCGAGGATGGCTCAATCAAAGCCCAGATGGGACTTCCCGACATGAAACTTCCCATTCAGTATGCATTGTCGTTCCCCAAAAGGATTAAGTCAAATTTTCCACGGTTCTCGTTTGTTGAGTACCCCAGCCTTACTTTTGAACCGCCTGACACGCACCGTTTCCCTATGCTGCAGTTTGCATATGAGGCAATGAACAGGGGCGGGAATATTCCCTGCGCCTTGAATGCAGCCAACGAAGTGGCGGTTGATGCATTCCTTAATGGGAAACTGGGCTTTCTTCAGATAGCCGATGTGGTAGAGGAATCGCTGGGCAGGGCAACTTTTATTGAACACCCGACATACGATGATTATTTGTCAACCGATATCAATACCAGAGAAATAGCTATCAAGCAAATAGAATCATAATCGTAAATCATAAATAGTAATAATCTTTAAGTACCTAATATAGATGGAAATACTTATCAAAATCTTACAGTTCCTGCTTAGCATTGCCATTCTGGTGTTGCTTCACGAATTTGGGCATTTCACCTTTGCCAAGCTGTTCAAAGTGCGAGTCGAAAAATTCTACCTGTTTTTCAACCCCTGGTTTTCTCTCTTTAAAATTAAAAAGGGCGAAACGGAGTATGGTATCGGTTGGCTACCCTTGGGTGGGTACGTAAAAATTGCGGGCATGATTGATGAATCGATGGATAAGGAGCAAATGAAACTTCCTCCCAAACCGGACGAGTTCCGTTCGAGGCCTCCATGGCAGCGATTTTTCATTATCACCGGTGGAGTTTTGGTCAATTTCATCCTGGCATTGATTATTTACATAATGGTTCTATTCACCTGGGGAAAAGAATATCTGCCAACCAAGAACTTGACCTATGGCGTTGCATGCGAGCCAATTGCCATTGAAATGGGCTTTAAAAACGGGGATAAGATAGTATATGTAGATGGGAAAGAGGTTGAGGATTTTCAGCAGGTAGTTCCGGAGATAGTGCTCGAAAGGGCCAAAACGGTTACCGTTAATCGCGATGGGCAGAATATCGATATCCCCATTGCGGAGGACGTAATCCCTAAACTACTGAAATCGCCACGGCTTTTCTCCATACGATTCCCGTTGACCATTGGGGTTGTTGCCGATAATTCTCCCGCACAAAGTGCAGGAATTGAGGTGGGCGACAGGTTAATGGCCATAAATCATGCGGAGGCAATCTATTTCGACCAGCTGGTGGATGCCGTTCGGTCCAATAAAAATCAAACGGTGGTCTTCACTTTCGAACGGGAAGGGAATCCTGTTGATATTGAGGTGCTTGTTCCTGAAGAGGGGCTGATTGGCGTTGGCCCGGCAGACCTTAGCGAGATTTTCGAGGTAAAAAAGGTAAACTACACATTCCTCCAATCCATTCCCGCCGGAATTAAACTTGGAGTCAGCACGCTGTCGGGATACCTAAAACAGCTGAGGCTCCTGTTTTCGCGTTCAACCAAGGCTTACGAATCGTTGGGAGGATTTATAACCATTGGAAGCATCTTCCCGGGAACATGGGATTGGCAATCGTTCTGGATGCTTACTGCGCTTATTTCCATCATATTAGCCATAATGAATATTTTACCCATCCCAGCACTGGATGGAGGGCACATGGTGTTTATCCTATACGAAATGATTTCGGGAAGGAAACCCGGAGAGAAATTCATGGAGTATGCCCAGGTAGCTGGGATGATATTTATACTGGCATTGCTCATTTTTGCCAATGCCAATGATATTGTTAGACTTTTCAACAGGTAGGTTGTAAAGAAAATTACTACTTTTGGAGAGGTTGTTAAAATTCTGCCTCAGTGGGATTAACGAAAAGGCAATATAGGTTAAAAGTACTGAACCAGAGTAAAGAATAATAATAGTAAAGCCATGAATTGTTTTGTAATTGCCGGTGGTATTGGCGGATGGGAATTGATTGCCATTGTAGCCGTGGCCATTTTGCTTTTTGGAGGGAAGAAGATCCCCGAACTGATGAGAGGCCTGGGTAAAGGGGTAAGCGAGTTTAAAAAAGGGATGAGGGAAGATGATCAGGAGGAGCCGAAAAAGGATGATCACGAGAACAAGGGGAACGAAGAAAACAAGGAGTAAGGGTCAAGGTGAACATGAAGGATATTGTTTTCCGTTTGACAGTTGTTTTCCTGTGCATTTTGGCTATTCCCGTTGAAGGAGGAGCAACGTGTGGGGGAAAGACTTTTGGCAAAATCCATAAAAATTGCAGTGTTATCAGATCGTTGGATAGCCTTGCTTCCCTTAACCTTTTCCCCGATTCGTTGAAATCCGATGTCCAAGGCAGGGTTAATCCATCTGTAACTTTCCCCGATTTGGTTTACGAGTACAAACTTGCCGCCATCGATAACCTGTCGCCCATTTCGTTCGACTACAACGGCTATGTCAGACGTTACATTGATATATATACCATCGAAAGGCGCGAGCAGGTTTCGCAAATGCTGGGCCTGACCGACTTCTTTTTCCCCCTGTTCGACGAGATTTTGGATAGGTACCAGCTGCCTTTGGAGCTAAAATACCTGGCGGTGGTTGAGTCGGCGCTCAACCCACTGGCCGTTTCGCCCAGCGGCGCAGTGGGACTGTGGCAGTTTTTGATTAACTCGGCGCGTATGTTCGACCTCAATGTGAACAGTTACGTTGACGAGCGGATGGATCCCGTGAAATCAACCGAAGCAGCATGCATGTATCTTCTCTACCTGTATCGTATTTTCAACGACTGGCACCTGGTGATGGCTGCCTACAACGCCGGCCCGGGAGTAGTACGAAGTGCCATTGCGCGGTCGGGAGGCGAAACCAATTTCTGGAAACTGTACGACTACCTGCCGGAGGCAGCCCAAAATTACGTACCCGCTTTCATTGCTGCAACCTACGTTATGCAGAATGCGGAAGATCACTCTATTAAGCCAACCCCCTCGTCTATCAGCTATTTACAAACCGATACGGTCCACGTTAAGGAGCAGCTCTCGCTGTCGGTACTTTCGGCCGAAATGGGGATATCGTACGATGTGCTTCGATTCCTAAACCCTACCTATCGGCGGGGTGTGGTTCCCAAATCGCACGATTTTTACGCACTTCGTATTCCCCAGGACAAGATTGAGGAATTTTTGAAATGCGAGAAGACCCTGTACGAAAAATCGGCTGCAAAGCCCGATTATCACGATGTTATGGCCAATACAGGCAATACTAATAATCGAATCAAAGTGATTCATACGGTGGAGCAGGGCGACTATCTGCATAGGGTGGCCATTAAATACGGGTGCACGGTGGACGATATTTACGCTTGGAACCCAAACTTAAACGGCGATTTGGACATTGGCAGGAAGCTTACCCTGTGGGTTGATACAAACACGTACAATAAGTTGCAGGAGCAGCAGAGAGCCACGCTTCCCTGACTTTCACTTTTGCGTATAGAGTGACTTTCTCCCAATTAATTGCGGGATATTCCGCAATATTTATACCTTTAGGCAGTTTAAGAGAATAGTCGATAAACCTACTTAGCCATGAAAAAGATCGTATCCATTGCCATTGCAGCATGCATTGCCCTTGTTTTCTTTTCGTGCGACAAGGGTTCCAAAGGAAAAAAAACCTTTCTGCCTAACGTGACCGGAGCTGCCGGTGAGGTTGTTGTTGTACTCGATAAGGCGGTTTGGGAAGAATCCATAGGAAAAATGTATAACGATATCCTGCGCGAGGAGTTTCCCATGCTCCCGCAATCGGAGTCCATTTTCGATGTGGTAATGATACCCCCAACTGCATTCACCGACATTTTTAAAAGCCATAGGAATATTGTAATCACAAAAGTGGGGTCGGAATTCGCACAGGCTCAGATAGTGCTCCAACGCGATGTATGGGCAGCTCCACAAACGGTATTAAACATTGTTGGCCCAACCTATCCGGCCATTGCCAAAATGCTTAACGATGAAAAGGATAGATTTGTCCAGCTTCTGGAGCAGGCCGAGCGCGACAGGGTCGTTCAGAATGCCATTCGCTATGAGGAAAAAGGGTTGAGGAAGTTGCTGGAGAAAAAATTCGACATATCCCTTAACTTTCCCAAAGATTACCAGTTGAGGCTCGATACAACCGATTTTGTGTGGATATCCCACGAAACTCCCGATATAAGTCAGGGTATTTTTATCTATCAGTACCGCTATACCGATGAGAACACTTTCACCTTAAACTACCTGGTGGAAAAGCGGAATAGTTTTGTCAATAAGTATGTTCCCGGTCCAACCGAGGGCAGCTACATGATTACTGAAACGCTGATTGCTCCCATCTTCCAGCCGTTAATGTATAAGAATCGCTATTTTGGTCAGCTCAGAGGTTTGTGGGATGTCCAAATGCATCCGATGGGAGGGCCATTCGTAAGCTACACCACCGTTGATGAGGAGAGAAACCGGGTGATTACGGTTGAGGGGTATATTTATGCGCCTCGCTTCAACAAACGAAACTACGTCAGGCAGTTGGAGGCATTGCTGTTAACCTTTTCGCTTGGATCGGAGAACGCAAAGGAGTAAAATAAACTTGAAACCTATTGTAGGTTAATCGTCGTCCGACTGGTTGGTTGCGCTACGGCGCACAATGCCCCTTTCGGATGACCTGATGAAGTTCAATATCTCATTGCGCTGTTCGGTTTCGGGAATACTTCTTTCAATTTCCTGTATGGCCTGTGTAACGTTTAACCCCTTGCTGTAAATATACTTGTAAATTTCCTGAAGTTCGGCCACTTTTTTGGGATCGAAATTGCGCCTACGCAGCCCGATGCTGTTAAGTCCCATGAATGCAATGGGATCCCTGCCAACCTTAGAGTACGGGGGAATATCCTTGTTAATCTTCGAACCGCCCTGAACCATAACATGTACTCCAATTTTCTCGAATTGATGCACCAGACATCCACCCGACAGGATGGCAAAATCGTGTATCTCAACCTCTCCGGCCAGCTGAACGGCGTTCCCTAAGATTACGTAGTTGCCAATGCTGCAATCGTGAGCAATATGTACATAGGCCATGAGCAAACAGTTCGACCCAACCCTGGTTACCCCTTTCGACGCAGTCCCCCTATTGATGGTTACACATTCCCTCACTACGGTATTATCGCCTATTTCGGCAGTTGATATCTCTCCTTTGAATTTTAAATCCTGTGGGATGGCAGAGATAACTGCTCCGGGGAATATTTTACAGCCGTTGCCGATACGTGCACCATCGAGAATGGTGACATTGGGCCCGATCCAAGTGTTATTGCCAATAACAACATCCTTCGATATGTACGCAAAAGGCTCTATGGTTACATTGGCGCCAATCTTTGCTTCGGGATGAACGTATGCAAGAGGTTGTTTCATTACGATTTCATTTTGATAATTTGTGCAAGCATCTCTCCTTCCATCACCAGCTGGTCGCCCACAAAAGCCTGGCCAAACATATTGGCAATTCCCCTGCGGATGGGTTCAATCAGCTCGAGCCTGAAGATGATGGTATCGCCCGGAACAACTTTACGTTTGAACTTCACCCTATCGATTTTTAGGAAGTAGGTAATGTAGTTCTCCGGGTCGGGAACGGTATTCAGAACAAAAATTCCACCAACCTGCGCCATGGCCTCAATTTGAAGTACTCCGGGCATTACCGGTTCGTCGGGAAAGTGTCCAACAAAGAATCCCTCGTTCATGGTAACATTTTTCAATCCGGTAATCGTATTCTCGTCCATATGTAGAATCTTGTCAACGAGAAGGAATGGGGGGCGGTGTGGAAGAATGTTTCGAATTTGTTGAATATTGAACAGTGGCGTTTGCGCCGGGTCGAATGTGGGCAGATTAGGCTTCATGGCCTCTTTTCGTGCCAGCTGACGGATGGATTTTGCCAACTCGGTATTGGCATAATGTCCAGGGCGTTTAGCTATAATTTTGCCCTTAATTCTGCGGCCAACCAGTGCCAAATCGCCTACTATGTCGAGGAGTTTATGCCGTGCGGGTTCGTTCTGAAAATGGAGTTCGAGATTATTCAAAATGCCTTCGGGTTGGATTTGAACCCTGGGCTTGTTGAACAGATCGGCCACCCTGTCGAGTTCGCTTTGTGGAACTTCATGCTCCATGATTACGATGGCGTTCTGCAGATCGCCACCCTTGATGAGGTTATTCTTTAAAAGTACCTCCAGCTCGTGAAAGAAAACGAAAGTGCGGCAGGGGGCAATCTCCTTGGCAAAATTGTCGAGATTAATCAGCTGGGCATACTGGTTTCCCAGTACTTTAGAGTTGTAATCGATAAGCACATCGATGCTGAACGATTCATCGGGGTATGCGGCAATCTCTATGCCGTGCTTGGGATCGGAAAAAACCAGTTTCTCTTTAATCACGTAGTAGCCCCTCTCGGTGTCAAGCGTTTCAATTCCGCATTTGCTGATACCCTCAACAAAAAACTTTGCACTGCCATCCATTATGGGCATTTCGGGACCATTGACCTTAATCAGGGCATTGTCTATACCCATGCCAAACA
>JAKQEF010000164.1 GCA_029558675.1 Bacteroidota bacterium
GGTAAAGATTTTTACTCCGACCGATGCCAAACTTCGTTCCCATCTCCAGCCTGTAGGGTTGCATAAGGTCTAAGGGACGAAGCGCGCCGTAAAGACCCGAGAGAATTCTGAGGTGCTGCTGCGCAAAGGCAAAATCCTCCGAATTGAAGTCCTTGGCGTTCAATGCATCGAACACTATTCCTCTGAACGAGAGGAGTGACGGATAGCTATTGCCTGGATTGAATGGCAACTGCCATTGCAGGAAACGTTCCATGTTCAGCCTTGCCAACTGTGGGCTTACGGCCATCAGCTTTTCCATCTCTCTCTGCGACAACTTTCGAATGGCCTCTACAAGAGGTGCTGAGTAATTCAGAAAAAGGGGTTGTGTGGGTGTATAATCGGTTTTGGTGGCAATCCTTGCCATTGTTTTGGCCGGCGCCAAAATAATAATCATGGTAAAGTATTTAAAATGAACGATTAGAATAAATTAAAAGGGCAACCGTGCCATTGGCACCGCATCCATTCCTGCAAAATCGCCTTCCAGAAATTTGTAGTAGCCCACAATGGCTATCATAGCAGCATTATCGGTAGTAAAACGGGGCTCCGGGAGGAATACAGTCCATCCACGGGTTTTGCCAGCTGCCACAACTGCCTCCCTTAAGGCCGAATTGGCCGCCACACCACCCGCAAGGGCAATATTTTTAATACCCATCAGCTTGGAGGCCCTGATCAACTTTTGAACAAGGATATCAACGATGGTGCGCTGAAGCGAAGCGCAAAGATCGGCCTTTCGGTTCTCAACAAATTTTTCATCCTGCCTGAGATTATCACGGAGAAAGTATAGGAACGAGGTTTTCAATCCGCTGAAGCTGAAGTCGAGCCCCTTAGGCAAAGGCTTGGCAAACTGAAACGCATTTGGATCGCCTTCTCTTGCCAACTTATCCACAATGGGCCCACCGGGGTAATCCAACCCCATGAGCTTGGCACACTTATCAAAAGCCTCCCCGGCAGCGTCGTCAATAGTTCTGCCTATGGTTTCCATTTCCAAATAGTTACGCACCACCACCTGCTGTGTATGACCGCCCGAAACCAACAGGCACAAAAAGGGAAACTCGGGGTAACGGTCGGTTTTATCGGTTTTTATAAAATGAGATAGGATGTGACCCTGTAAATGATTCACCTCAATGAGTGGAATTTTTTGCGCAAGCGCAAATCCCTTGGCAAAGGATGCACCCACCAAAAGCGATCCCAGCAATCCGGGCCCCTTGGTAAAAGCCACCGCCTGTATATCGCCAGGAGTCTTCGATGCCTCACGCAGTGCCTTATCCACCACGGGGATGATATTGGCCTGATGCGCCCGCGAGGCCAACTCGGGAACGACACCGCCATACTCTCTGTGTACCTGCTGATTACCGATGACATTGGACAACAGACGTCCATCCTCAATTACAGCTGCGGAAGTATCGTCGCACGAAGATTCTATACCCAATATCAGTACGCTCATCTACAGAAAAATAGCCTTTCGACAAAAAAATAGAAATAAACCAAAAAAATTACAAAATAGATCTCCTCAATTTTCCTAAATTCGGGCGTTTTTAACGTATGGCATAGTTTATGCCATATCCGGTGAAAACAATACAATCAGGAGGCAAAGTTATCAAAAAAGCGATTAAAATAGCACTCATCTGTATAGTGGTACTGCTGGCAATACCAACGGTTACCTGGTTTGTGGTACAAAACAGCAAGGTGCAGACATGGCTTGTGGCAAAAGTTACCCAAATCATTGAGGACAAAATAAACACCACAATTTCCATTGAAAAAGTTGACTATCGCCCTTTCAACCGTTTGATGCTTCGCAATGTATTCATTGGCGACTTAAAACACGATACCCTTTTTGCTGCCAAATCGGTTTCGGTAAACCTGATGCGTTTCAGCACTAAGAAGAAAATAATCAACCTCTATCGGGTTACCACCGATTGCGCCCAAATAAACTTAAACACCGACAGCCTTGGGGTGATGAATCTTACGGCGCTTATTCAATCGCTCAGGAGCGACACAGTCCATAAATCAAAAGATCCCTTTACCATTAATGTCAGCCGGGCAAGGCTGATTTCTACCACATTTGCCATGCGGCACGAACTTGCCGACACCTCCAAACCGGGGATTAACTTTCAGGATCTTGTCATTTCCAATGCCAATATTGACATCAACCACATCAACATTTCGGGTGATACCATTGGCTTCATCATTTCCAACATGGAGTTCGTAGAGAAGAGCGGCTTCCTGCTCGAAAGTTTTAGGTCTGACGTTAGTTTCAGCAGTCAACACATGGATTTTGACAAGCTTAGGATAAGGGCAATGGGAAGTAACCTAAATGTACCCCACCTAAAAATGAGCTACGACGGTTGGGAGGACATGAGAGATTTTGTGGAAACGGTAAAACTCAATGTTGAGGTTGACAAATCGCTTCTCAATACCAATTTCCTCGCGTCGTTCGCCCCTACTTTAGGCGATTTCGACATATCGCTGACCCTTTCCGGGAATTTTAAAGGACCGGTATGCGATATCAGGGGAAAAGCGGTGGATTTGACAATAGGTAAAAATACCGAACTGAAAGCCAACATAAGTATTTCAGGTCTTCCTGACATTCACAACTCTCTCCTGGTGTTCGATATAAAGAACCTTAACATCGCTCCCGACGACCTTGCCGAGCTAAAGAAATCTGATACCGGCACACCCTTATTTGTATTTCCTGAGAATTTAAAGGTACTGGAAAATATTTCGTACACTGGGAACTTCACGGGTTTTATCTCCGACTTTGTGGCCTATGGAACTTTGGAATCAGCCATTGGCAGTATATCCATGGATCTGGCCATTAAACCTACCCAGCAGAAATCAACCAGATTCAACGGAGTGGTTTCAACCAAAAGGCTCGACCTTGGGAAGCTTACCAACAATCCCCTGCTTGGCACAACAAGCCTTTGGGCTTCAATAAAGGGAAGCACCGATTACAGCAGGAATATTGAAGCCCAAACCGAGGCAACCATATACTCCATTGTAGCAAATGATTACGATTACAACAACATCAAAATATCGGGTAATCTTTCCAATAAAACCTATGTTGGGTCTGTATTCTTAGACGATCCAAACATTAAGCTGAATTTCATGGGAAAAGTTGACCTATCCGATTCCATTCCCGTTTTCAACTTCTCCGCATTTGTCCCGAAGATTGACCTGGTGAAGCTGAACTTCAATAAGGTTGACAGCATTTCGCAAGCCTCATTCCTTCTCACTTCAAAATTCTCGGGAAGCAATCTCGACAACAGCATGGGCGAGGTGAAAGTGCTTAACTGCATATACAAAAATCAGAATGGTGAGATTAAGACCTCCGACATTACCATTGTTGCCAACAACACTGCCGATAGTAAGTTGATTTCATTGAAATCGGAATTTATTGAAGGAGAGCTGAGGGGAAAATATAACTATGCCAATATTTTTTCATCGTTTAGCCAGCTAATCTACCGCTATATTCCCGCCCTTAATCCCGAAAACAAGAAACCCGAACTTGTCCTTTCGGGTGTTGAGAATCCCGAATTCAACGACTATATCATTAAACTCCGCCTAAGGAAAACTCAGAAATTGTTAGATGTTATTTCGCCCGGATTCAAGATTGCTGAAAACACCAGCCTGTTTGGTATATATAACCCCGATTTTCAATCGGTTACATTAAAAGTAATGATACCTGAACTGATGCTGGGAGGCAATTTGATAAAAAACATCTCCATAGATGGGCAAACCAACGACAGCTCATTTGTTGCCAGCATCAGCACGCCTTTTATCGATGTTGGCGGGGGGCAGATTCGGAATATAGTTATCGCCACCACAACCAGCGACAACAACATCGATACCCGCCTTTCGTGGGACAATAAGACCCAAATAAAGAATCAGGGAGTTATCAATGCCGTGGCGCATTTTGAACATCCCTCGCAAAACGCCAATCGATGTATCAAGTTGGATGTTAACCCTTCCCAGCTACTGCTCAACGATACCCTTTGGAATATATCTCCCTCCGAGGTCAGCATCGACTCATCGAAAATTGCCATCAGCGGTTTTAAACTTTTCAATAAAGGGCAGTATTTGATGGTAAGCGGGAATATCTCGTCAAACCCCAAAGATTCGGTTGTGGTTGAGGTAAACAACCTGGATATTTCCAACATCAATCTCTATACAAAGGACAAGGGTTACTTGTTAGGGGGATTTATAAATGGGTATGCCATGGTTACCAACATCAAGGAAAACCCATTGTTTTTTTCAAACCTGAACCTGCAAGGGCTCAGCGTGAACAGTCAGGAGGTTGGCAATTTAGTATTTTCAAGCCGATGGTTTGCCGACACCAAACGATTGAATATCAAAGCAACCAACCATCTTCACGATGAGGTAATGCTCAAGGCTTCAGGTGACCTTTTCCCCGAATCGAAGAGTATGAAATTCTCGGTTGAGATCAACAAAATTCCCCTTAAGCACTTAGAACCAATGCTGAGCGACAACATCAGCAATATAGAGGGGTATGTTGCCGGCGATATCACCATTGGCGGCAAATTGGATAAGCCCGAGCTGAACGGGATGCTCACCACCAATAACGTGGGCATGACCATTGGCTTTTCAAAAACTAGGTATTCCTTTTCCGATCCCATTTACTTTGACAACAGCAATATCTATTTCAGAAATTTTAAAATTCAGGATACCAACAAGCGTATAGCCTCCCTGAACGGAACCATACAAACAGATCACTTTAAAAATATCTCTCTCGATTTAAGCCTTTCGCCAAGCAATTTCCAACTGTTAAACACCACCGAAAAGGACAATGAACTTTTCTATGGCCTTGTATATGCATCGGGGCTTGCAAAGGTAACCGGACCAATCAACGCATTGGTCATCGACGCTTCATTGCTCACAGAGCCCAAAACCGCCATATTCCTGCCATTGTCTTCGGCCAAAGATGTTTCGGAACGCGATTTTGTTTCGTTCGTCAACAAGAGTTCTGATATCATTATCATTGAGGACATTATCGGTGTGGAGGAAAAATCGAAAGCCAATTTTGCCGTAAACCTCGATCTGGAGGTAACTCCCGAGGCCGAAGCGCAGATTATCATCGACAAACAGGTTGGGGATATCATTAAGGCCAATGGGTTGGGAAATCTTAAGCTGGAAGTTAATCCCGGCAAGGGGTTATTCAACATGTTTGGCCAGTACGAAATCACTAAGGGAGATTATCTGTTTACACTGCAAGGAGTTATCAACAAACGATTGAAGATTGGCGACGGCAGTACCATCAACTGGAATGGCGATGTGGTGGATGCCGCGATGGATATCAAAGCCATTTACTCGCTGAAAACTCCTCTGAAACCCCTCTTCCCCAACCAGCAGGATGACAGGTTCAGCAAGCGGATACCCGTTGAGTGTCAGATTTCTCTTATGGGCAAACTCATGGAGCCCAGCATCGAATTTAACATCGAATTGCCGGGTGCCGATAACGAAACCAAGGCTCAGGTACAAAGCGTACTCAACACCGAGGAGAATATGAGTATGCAGTTCCTTTCACTTTTGGTTATCAACAGTTTTGTCGATCCATCGGGTGGCGATAGCCAAGGTGGCCAATTTGGCCAAGGGTTGTACTCAACGGTAAGTGAGGCTCTATCGAACCAACTGAGCAATTGGCTTTCGCAGTGGAGCAACGCTTTCGACATAGGGCTTAACTACCGCCCCGGCGATCCCGCCGCCGAGATCAGCTCCAACGAGGTGGAGCTGGCTGTTTCAACCCAGCTGTTCAACGACAGGGTTTCCATCAACGGGAACGTTGACATGGGTACGCAAACTTCGAGCAGCCCCATTGCCGGCGACTTCAACATTGATGTAAAAATCGTGCCATCGGGTAAGGTAAGGCTCAAAGCCTTTGCCCGATCGAATAACGATGTTCTCTATGGAACCTCGCAATCGCCCTATACCACCGGCGCAGGCGTGATGTATCGCGAAGATTTCAACTCCCTGAGGGAGCTATGGCAACGTTACAAAAGCTTTTTCAGGCCCAAATCATCGCAACAGCAAGACGAAGAAAATCAAAGCCCTGAATACAATTCTTTCTTCCTACCCCCTGACACGTTGAAGAAAAAAGAAAATGCTGCCCTCGGCATGAAATAGTTGCACCACTTTGCCGTTTTTTTTATTAACTTCGCCCAGTTTTCACTTTTAAAAACTTTATCAATATGCTTCTTTTACAGGTAGATATTGCATCCCAAGCGTTGAGCAATCAACCTACAGAGATTACCATGAATTTTTGGGAACTTTCGCTGAAAGGCGGATGGATTATGATTCCCATTGTATTTCTTTGGTTCATAGCCGTATATCTGTTTATCGAGAGGTATTGGGCTATAAAAAAATCATCGCGCGAAGACATTAACTTCATGAACCGCATCAAGGAGTACATACACGAGGATAAGATTGAATCGGCCATCGCCATGTGTCAATCACAGAATACCCCCGTGGCAAGGATGATTGAAAAGGGCATCCATCGCATAGGGCGACCCCTTTCCGATGTGAATGCTGCCATTGAAAACGTGGGGAACCTGGAAGTATCGAAACTCGAAGAGGGTCTTCCCACCCTTGCCAGCGTTGCAGGGGGCGCTCCCATGCTGGGATTTTTGGGTACAGTTATCGGTATGATCAGGGCATTCTACGATATGTCCATGGCAGGCAACAACATCGATGTTGGGCTTCTTTCAAATGGTATCTACACTGCCATGGTTACCACGGTTGCAGGGCTTATTGTAGGTATTTTCGCCTACTTCGCCTATAATATTCTGGTGGCAAAAATTGAAAAGGTTGTGTTCACCATGGAGGCCAATACCACCGAATTTATGGATCTTCTCAACGAACCGGTTTAACTATTTCATTGTTAAAAAAACAAAAAAATGGCACTTAAGCGAGGACCAAAGGTTAACCCCAACTTCAGCATGTCGTCCATGACCGACCTGGTTTTCCTATTGCTGGTATTTTTCATGGTCACCTCAACGCTTGTTGCTCCCAACGCCCTGAAGCTTCTGCTCCCCCGTAGCGATAGCCAAACGCCGGCCAAGGCAATAACCACTGTGAGCATAACCGAAGATTTACATTTTTACATTGAGCAAACGCCAATACCATTTCAGGATTTGGAAGCAATGTTGGCACAACGATTGCAAGGACAGATAGAGCCCACCATTTCACTTCATGTTCACCGTACGGTGCCCATGGAAGAGGTGGTTAAGGTAATGAACATTGCTAAGGATAATCACTATAAGTTGATACTGGCTACACAGCCTTTAAAGTAAAAAACAAGCGGTATGTCGGGAAGAGTCCGTGGAATAGTAGGGTCGATGATGATACACATATTAATCATCGTGTTGCTGTTGCTGTTCAATTTCTCCACCCCCTTACCCTTGCCCGGCGAGGAGGGTATTCTGATTAACTTTGGCACCGATAACGAGGGTATGGGACTAACAGAACCCCGTCCTGCACCGCGCAGGGAAACACAACCTGTATCGCAACCAACCAGCCAAAAGGACAAGGAAACACCCCTGACACAGGATTTTGAAGATGCCCCTGCAATTCCGCCTACCAAACCCGAACCCAAACCTAAGCCCAAACCCGACAAACCCAAAGACACCCAACCGGCTGAAACCACACCGAAAGAGACTCAACCTCAGAAGGAGGTGGAGAAGCCACGCGAAATCGACAGGAGAACCCTATTCCCCGGCCAAAAGCCCGATGGTGGTGATACCGGCGAAGGCGATGGTAATGTAAAAGGGAACCAGGGCGACCCGGGTGGTTCGGTAGATTCAGGAGATCGTACCGGAGGAACCGGTGGTAGGGGTGGCGGTATAAGTTTTAGCCTTGGTAATCGTAAGTCACTTTCGCTACCCCCGCCAGTTTACCCCAAACAGAAAAGCGGAAAGGTTGTGGTTTCAATCACCGTTGACAGGAACGGTAAAGTAACAGCCGCAGAGGCTGGTGCTAAGGGATCAACAACTCTCGATGAAGAACTATTAAAGGTAGCCAAGGAAGCTGCGCTTCGCGCAACATTCGATGTCAATCCCAACGCACCTGCTTTCCAGACAGGAACCATTACCTACATATTCAAACTTGAGCAGTAAACCGGTTTACAAAAACAGGAGCTTTACAGCAAAGCCAAAAATTGTTACCAGCAACACCCACCGGATGAATTTTGCCCCCTTACGAACGGCAAGCCGTGTTGCTATCCAGGCACCGATCATACTCCCGGCACCAAGGGAAAACCCTACCCCATAATCCACCTGGCTATTGACAATAAACACCACGATGGCTGCTACTGTCAGGGCAAGGGTTATCAACACTTTAATGGCATTGCCCTTAAGCAGGTCAAACCCGGCTCCCAACACAAGGCCTGCCAACAGGAAGTAGCCGACTCCGGCCTGGATAAACCCTCCGTAAAAACCAATGCCAAGGAATATGATGGTTTGCCATAGGCCGGGCTTCGATTTTACCTGCCCTGCCTGCTCTTTAACCCAACGGTCGGGCTTGAAAAGGATGATGAAAAACATGAATACCAGCAGTCCGCCAATAATCCTGTTCATCAGCTGCTCATCGAGATTAACCGCCATGGCTGCTCCCAAAAGCGACCCGATAATGGCCGGAACGGTGAGCCAAATCCCTTCCTTCCACTCGAAAACCTTTTTCTGCTTGAAACTACTCACCGCAACAATGCTCTGAAGCAACACCCCCAACCTGTTGGTGCCATTGGCAATGTTGGCCGGCAGGCCAAAGAAAATGAGCAGGGGCAGCGTTATCAGCGATCCACTTCCAGCCAGTGTATTGATAAAGCCGGCTAAAGCACCGGCAACGATAAACAACCCGTACATCCAAAGTTCCATATGCATAAAACTTAAATTGAAAACAATTTTCAAATATAGTGGGTAGAAAATAATCATTACAACAGATTTGCCTTTTATTACTTAAATCCATTCTAAAAATTACCATATTTACATACCACCCATTGACAAAATGCAAAAGATAATTAGTTTTGAATGTTCTAAAAAAATTTTTTAAAATGGAAAAAAGCATAAAAGGAACCGAAACCGAAAAGAATCTGCTAAAATCTTTTGCGGGTGAATCGCAGGCAAAAAACCGCTATACTTTTTTTGCAAAGCAAGCCATTAAGGATGGTTATCAGCAGATAGCCGAGCTATTCATGCAAAC
>JAKQEF010000167.1 GCA_029558675.1 Bacteroidota bacterium
TGTGGTAACCTTAAAAAAATCGGCCCTTTGGACCGATTCCCGCTACTTCCTTCAGGCTGAAAAGGAGCTGGAGGGCAGCGGAATAGACCTTTGTAAAATGGGATTGCCCGATACACCCTCCATGGAATCATGGTTGGCAGATCGCTTATCAAAAAATGATCTGGTGGCTTTCGATGGCCGCCTGTTTTCGCACGCACAGGCAAAAAGCCTAAAATCATCGTTAGAAGAAAGTGGACTTAGGGTGGATAGCGATGTGGATATGATGAAAACCATTTGGGCCAACCGCCCTTCCATCCCTTTGGGCAAAGCCTTTGAGCACAAACTTGTGTACACAGGTAAATCGGTGATGGAAAAGATTGCCGATATCCGGGGAAAACTTGAAGATTTAAGGGCCAATACCTGCATTATCTCCACGCTGGATGATGTGGCATGGACTTTCAACATCAGAGGAAGCGATGTGGATTATAACCCTGTGGTACTTTCCTACGGATTTATCTCCATGGACGAGGCCATCCTTTTCATTAACCCCGATAAGGCGAGCAAAACGTTGAAGCAAAAACTCTTCGTTGAGGGCGTTAAGATAATGAAATACAACAGGATAGAAAAGATTATCCGATGCCTTAACGGTAAGGCCATCATTGCCTTAGACGAAAGCAGAATTAACCACAGATTGGCTTCTCTTATTCCCAAAAAGGCAACCATCAGGACAACCATCAGCATTCCAACCATGCTTAAAGCCGTGAAGAATGCCGTTGAGTTGGAAAATATCAGGCAGAGCATGGTATCCGATGGTGTAGCCATGTGCCAATTCCTTTTTTGGCTGGACAAAACCATTGGCAAAGAGACCATTACCGAAATAACAATTGCTGAGAAATTGCTGGAATACCGAAAAAAACAGAAAGGTTTTGTGAGCGAAAGCTTTAATACTATAGCCGGCTACGCCGGTAACGGCGCCATTGTGCACTACAGTGCAACCCCCGGGAGTGCCGCCGAAATCAAAGCCAAAGGCTTTCTGCTGGTCGATTCCGGAGGGCAGTACCATCAGGGAACCACCGATATCACCCGAACCATTCACCTGGGTAAACCCACCAAGGCCGAAAAGGCGGACTACACCCTTGTCCTGAAGGGCATGGTACAGCTTTCCATGGTAAAATTTCCTGCAGGCACCCGTGGAAGTCAACTCGATGTGTTGGCACGCAACGCCATGTGGCGCAATGGTATCAACTACGGGCATGGAACAGGTCATGGTGTGGGTGCTTTCCTCAATGTGCACGAAGGGCCGCAGTCCATCCGCCCCAACGAGAACCCCGTAACCCTCGAACCCGGAATGATTCAATCCAACGAGCCGGGTATATACCGGGCCGGGAAGTACGGTATTCGCATTGAGAACCTTATTGCATGCCAACAGGAGATGGATACTGAGTTTGGAAAGTTTTACGGTTTCGAAACGCTCACCCTATGCCCCATCGATACCAAGCCCATAGCCCTTGAAATGCTCACTGCTGATGAGAGGGAGTGGTTAAACAATTACCACAAAATGGTTTACGAAAAGATTTCGCCACTCATGGAGGAGGAGCAAAAGGCATGGCTGAAGGAAAAAACCAAACCGTTGTAGTTTAAGGTTATCTTGCCATCCCCCTTGGTTTTGGACAGTAGTGACAGCTTTGTATATTTCCGCAAGCCAAGGAACCATTGCACAAGGGTAAAATGCACATCGAATAAGAACGAGGTTCGGCAGTCTATCTCGTATTCGAGATGATTGGCGATGTACCTATTCAACTCCCAATCGATAATCAAAATAATTTGAAAAAAAGTTGCATTGCCATAACATAAGCAATATATTTGTCTATTATTTAGTCATTATTTTGATTTATTTTTAATCCTATACTTATGTTTGTTCATTCAAACCTCAAATTTTTAAGGGGGAAAATGGGGCTAACCCAGGCTGAATTGGCCGAGCAGGTTAACCTTAACCGCTCCACGGTAAATAACTACGAAAACCGATTGGCCGATCCTCCCCTCGACATCGTGGTTCGGTTTGCCGACTACTTTGGCGTTGCTCTCGACTCCATGCTTCGCATCGATTTGTCATCGCTCTCTTCCGGCCGGCTGAAAAGCGTAATGGATGGCACCGATGCCTTTGTAAAAGGCCGCAATCTGAGGGTGGTGGCCACCACCGTTGGCGACGACAATATTGATAACATCGAACTGGTGGAAGCCAAAGCGCAGGCAGGCTATCTGAGCGGTTTCGCCGACCCTGAGTACATCGAGCAGCTGCCCATATTCCGGCTGCCTTTCCTGAATCCCGGCAGAAAGTACAGAACTTTCCAGATTGTGGGCGACTCCATGCTGCCCATCCCCCCGGGATCGTGGATTACCGCTGAATATCTCGACGACTGGACAACCATAAAAAATGGTACGGCAGCAGTAGTCCTCACCATCGACGATGGCCTGACCTTTAAGATTGTGGAAAATCTGATTGAGCAAATGGGCATGCTAAGGCTTTCATCGCTAAATCCAATCTACAAACCCTACGCCGTGAGGGTAACCAATGTAAGGGAAATTTGGCAATTCTCGCTGTTCATCAGCCCATTCCTGCCCTCGGGCAATATTGAGCACGACCAACTGCTTTTCGCCTTACGCGATTTGCAAACCGAGGTAAAAGAGCTGAAAAGGAGATTGCCGCAATAAACAAGGGGGTTAACGATGAACCTTCAGGAAAAAATCCGCATACTTGCGGCAGCAGCCAAGTACGACGTGTCGTGCTCATCGAGCGGTAGCGACAGGGCCAATCAACCCGGAGGCATTGGGAGTGCTGCAAAGGCAGGGATATGCCATAGCTTTGCCGACGATGGCAGGTGCATTTCGCTGCTGAAAATCCTCTACTCCAACCACTGCATTTACGACTGTGCCTACTGTGTTAATCGCCACTCCAACGACATTCAGCGTACCACTTTCACGGTGAAAGAACTGGTTGACCTTACCATTGGTTTTTACCGCCGGAACTACATCGAAGGGCTTTTCCTCAGCTCGGGAGTAATCAATAATCCCGATTTTACCATGGAGCGATTGGTGCGAGTGGCCCGCGAACTAAGGCAAATCCACCGATTCAATGGATACATACACCTGAAAACCATCCCGGGGGGCAGCAGCAGGCTGGTGAAGGAAGCAGCCCTCTATGCCGACAGGCTCAGCGTCAACATTGAGATTCCCAGTGAAGGTAACCTGAAAATGCTGGCTCCCGAGAAAGACTACCCCAGCGTTCTGTCGCCCATGTCGCTCATTAAAGAGGGCATTGTGCAATACAAGGAAGAGCGCAGGATATATAGGCATACGCCCCTTTTTGCCCCTGCAGGGCAAAGCACACAGCTTATCATTGGCGCAACCCCCGACAGCGACAGACAAATCCTCTCGCTTGCCAGCAACCTGTACGCCACGCAAAACCTGAAACGCGTTTACTACTCCGGCTACAATCCCACAAACCTGTACGACAGCAGGTTGCCGGCCATTACAGTGCCACCGCTGAAGCGCGAAAACCGGCTTTACCAGTCCGATTGGCTGATGCGTTTCTACCAGTTTAGCGTGGATGAGATTGTGAACGATGCCCATCCCGATTTGGATTTGAGCGTTGACCCCAAGCTGTCTTACGCCCTCAGGAATCCCCATATTTTTCCCATTGATGTGAATAGCGCCGACCACCACATGCTGCTGCGCATTCCCGGGGTTGGTCCAAAAAGTGCCAAGATGATACTGGCTGCCAGAAGGTTCAGAAAGCTAAATTCGCAGCATCTACGCAGAATAGGCGTAGTGATGAAAAGGGCTCAGTATTTCATCACCTGCCACGAACTACCCACCGCAACCATTCAGGAACTTCAACCCGAAAGGGTACGTTCGATGCTAACTATGGATTTGCGCAAGCAATCACTTCCCAACGCCCATCAGCTGAGCCTATGGTAGGATACAATACAACCAGGTTAAACAGGCAAATGCTTGAGTACCTCTACGATGGTACTTTTGCAGGGTTGCTCACGGCCATATTCCACGCTTTCCGGCGCAAGGAATATCCCGATGTCATCCTCCGCCCTCAGGGTCAACGATTGCTGTTTGCCACCACCCATACCGTTGAAACCGATGATGTGATGGCTCAAAGGGTGCTGAATGGCATTGAACGTTACGGCGGCAAAACCACCTGCGAGCAGCTCCTCCATGCCTTTCTGTCGCAAAGCAACAATGTTGAAATACTCATCCTTCAGTATGCACGCGAACTCTTCTTTCAGAAAAGGCCCATCATGGCCGACCTGGGAAATTCGTTCGTACTACAGATTCACAAGCTCGACCGCAGGGTGCTTCGCGAAGTACAAAGGGTGCTGATGTTCATCCGTTTCGAAAGGTCGGCCGATGGGATATACTTTGCTCCCTTTGCCCCTAAATACGATGTGCTGCCCTTGACAGTGGGACATTTCAAACATCGCTTTGCCGATCAGCAATGGGTTATTTACGACACCGTGAGGGATTACGGATTTCACTATCACGGCAAAAGGGTTGAGCAAATCACCATCAACGCGCCGGCTTTTTCACGGGATAGCGGGAAGCTGAGCGTGGAAATGGAGCATGAAAACGAGGATGATTACCGTGAGATGTGGCGGGTGTATTTCCGCTCCATAGCCATTTCGGAGCGTTTAAACCCCACCTTGCAGCGCAACTTTATGCCCAAAAGGTTTTGGAAATACCTTACGGAAAAAAAGGTTTAATAATTAGCGAGGGCATTTTGAAACGATTTACAACACTTCAGGTAATTATTGCCTTTGGACAAAGTTTTTTTTTATGGCTTTTGCTTAATTCCGCCCTTTAGCATCGTTGATAATACAATTTTTCACTTTCTTTTTCTTACATTGCATCCAAAATCAATTGACCATGGCTCTGGGTTGGAACGAGATTAAGGAACGGGCGGTACGCTTCTCAAAAAGTTGGGAGGATGCACACCGTGAAGAGGCCGATGCCAAGCCATTCCTAGAAGATTTCTTTAATATTTTCGGAATCAGCCGTCGTAAGGTGGCCACTTTTGAGGAAAGGGTAAAAAAATTGGGCGACCACGAAGGGTACATCGACCTGCTTTGGAAGGGTACGATGCTGGTGGAGATGAAAAGCCGTGGAAAAAGTCTCGATAAGGCTTATCAACAGGCTGTGGACTATACCCACGGGCTAAAAGATTACGAACTACCCAAGTATATCCTTGTTTCCGACTTTGCCAATTTCCGATTGTACGACCTGGACGAGGGAACCGAGCATACTTTTGAACTGAACAGCTTAGTGCAAAATGTACATCTTTTTGGCTTTATTGCAGGCTACCGAAAGCAGACCTATAAGGAGGAAGACCCTGTAAACGTGGATGCTGCATACCTTATGGGAAAGTTGCACGACGAGCTGAAAGAGTCGGGCTACGCCGGTCACCAACTTGAAATGTACCTCGTGCGGCTTCTTTTCTGCCTTTTTGCTGAGGATACCACCATTTTTGAGCCCAATGCATTTAAAGAGTACATTTTAAATAAAACAAATGAGGATGGTACTGACCTTGGACTTCATCTTGCACAAATATTTCAGGTACTTAACACACCGCGCTACGAACGTTTAAAAACATTGGACGAAAACCTGGATGCATTCCCCTTTGTAAACGGCCAACTATTTGAAGAGCAACTGCGTATAGCATCATTCAATAGTCGTATGCGGGCTATCCTTTTGGAGTGTTGCCAATTGAATTGGGGTAAAATTTCGCCAGCCATATTCGGCTCCATGTTCCAAAGCGTGATGGATGAAAAAGCTCGACGAAATTTAGGTGCTCACTACACCAGCGAGAAGAATATTTTAAAACTAATAAAACCCCTTTTTCTCGATAGGCTGTGGAGCGAGTTTGAAAATGTAAAGGGTAATATCAACAGGCTTAAGTCATTTCATAAAAAAGTTGCCTCGCTCCGCTTTTTAGACCCCGCTTGCGGTTGTGGGAACTTCTTGGTGATTACCTACCGAGAGCTCCGATTGCTTGAGCTGGAAATTATGAAAATCCTGCAAATAGGTCAACGGGTAACCGACATATCACAGCTGATGCGGTGCGATGTGGACCGTTTCTATGGCATTGAATATGAAGAGTTCCCCGCACAAATTGCACAGGTGGCCATGTGGCTGATTGACCACCAGATGAACATGCTGGTTTCGCAAGAGTTTGGTGAGTATTTCATTCGCCTACCCCTGCGAAAAAGGGCTAAAATAGTGCATGGCAACGCACTAACAACCGATTGGGACAGCTTAATTGATTTACTTCCGTGGGAAAACCAAACCGATAATAGGAAGTTTGATTACATTATTGGCAATCCTCCCTTTGTAGGTTCAAAAATGATGACCTCACAGCAAAGGGATGAGGTGGTTGAACTTTTTCAAAAGGCGAGGGGTAGCGGCGTAATGGACTACGTTTCGGGATGGTATATAAATGCTGCACAGTACATTGTAAAGCACAATGCGCCCCAACTACCGGCAGAGCATAAAATCCGTGCAGCGTTTGTATCAACCAACTCCATTGCGCAGGGCGAACAGGTGGGCATTCTGTGGGGCGAACTGTTTGCCAAGTATGGCATAAAGATACACTTTGCCCATCGCACATTCAGGTGGACCAACGAGGCACGGGGCATTGCCGCCGTGCATGTGGTGATTGTCGGGTTCTCCAACTTCGACATAAACGACAAGGTGATATTTGAGTACCACAGCATTGCGGGCGAGCCCCACGAGGTAAGGGTGCGGAATATTAACCCCTACCTGGTGGAGGGGAAAGATTTGTTTGTTACACATAGGCAGAAACCCTTAAGCCAAGTACCCCCAATGAGCTTTGGCAATATGCCCCTCGATGGGGGCAATCTGTTGCTGTCGGACGAGGAGAAGGAAGAACTGATGGCCAAAGAACCCACCGCCATGCAATTTATAAAGCCATTGATAAGTGCACGAGAATTTTTGAACAACGAAAGCCGTTGGTGCCTGTGGCTGGTGAATGCCGACCCCGCCGAGCTGAAAAGGCATCCACTTATCTTAGAACGTATTGAAAGGGTTAGGAAATTTAGATTAAAAAGTATCAGAAAACAGACGGTTGAACGTGCGAAGATTCCATATTTATTTGGAGAGATAAGAGATTTTGGAGAAACCTTTATAGTAATTCCTCGTGTCTCCAGCGAAAATCGGAAGTACATACCCATGGGTTTCTTTGACAAGGGTTCAATCCCAGGCGATACCTGCATGACCATTCCAAACGGAGAACTATACCACTTTGGTGTGCTTACCTCCGAAATGCACATGGCTTGGGTACGATATGTTTGCGGTAGGCTAGAAAGTAGATTTAGATATTCAAAGGAAATTGTTTACAACAACTACCCCTGGCCTCAAAGCCCCTCTCCCAAGCAGCGCAGTGCCATTGCGGAGGCAGCACAAAGGGTGTTAGATGCTCGCCAGCAGTTTCCCAACAGCAGTTTGGCTGACCTGTACGACCCGCTAACCATGCCTCCGGCATTGGTAAAAGCCCACCAACGGCTTGACCGTGCCGTTGACCTGGCCTACCGCCCCCAGCCCTTTACCGGTGAGGCCAAGCGCATTGAGTTCCTCTTTGAACTGTACGACCAGTACACCACGGGGCTTTTTGCACAGGAGAAAAAAAGGGGAGGCAAGAAATCTTAATCCATAAAGGGAACACCTCGATTTTTAGAGAAAAAGGCTGAAACCATCGATTGGAATTGGCTAAATTGTTTTCGTATTCTCTTTAAGTGTTTTCCCAAGGGGCGTTAAATTCATTACGGGCAAGTTGATAGTCTGTAGCCCTGACAAAGATGTTAATGCAGAAATATATGCTCGTATGTAGGGGAATATAATTGCAGGAGCATTGGTATAGAAAAAATTATCCAAAGTTGCTTCTGGTGTAGTTTGTGAAAACTTAAAGATACCAATTGCATGTATTTTTGCCGAAAAACTATTATTATCATCCTTAAGATCGATAACTAAATGTAGAGTGAATAAACTTTTTGAATGCTCTATTCCTCCATGAGGTGTAATACTAAATTCAAATTTTCCCTGTTTTACAGGATTTCTTGTGATATGAGATTCTCTGATAATGAAATTCTCAAGGCTGAATTTAAACTGTTCTAGTTTTTTGTTCATGCTGCAATTGAAAAGTTGTTACAATCTCCCGTCATTTCTGCTACATATCTTTCAATTTCGATCTCATTTTCGGGCAATGGCGTCCAATTTTCTTGACAATCAAAAAAAATCAATTCGTCAAGAGTAGGTCCATAGTACTCGCTTGCTTCTAATGCCATCCATTCTTTTTCAAGTTCGGCAGGGCTGGCACTAGCCAAGAAAGACTCAAGCAACTCAACACTTTTGAAACTCATAATAGTCATCTAATTATCATTGATATAGTATTCCGGAAAAACAATTGCTCGGGCAGGCAAAGTTACTTTGCTTTTGACAAATAAGCAAATCTGTATTCTAGGGTTCAAGTCCATGGCTTCATTTCTTCCCTTTACAAATATAAAGTTTTTTCTATCTGGGTGGTCTTGCGCTTTTATTGAATTATAGCTAAAAATACCTTTTTGTTTTTGTTCCAGTCTTCGCAACAGAGTAATAATTTTAGAAATTGGTTGTTGTTTTGACGATAATCCCGGGAAATATTCTCTCAAACGAACTGATAATTCGATAAACTATTGTTGGTGCTCTCTGTTGCCAACAAGGTCTAAAAGTTTCAAATTTGCCAAGTGAAATTTCAAAATTACAAATCCATCTGAATAGTTATTTCCTCCCCACTCAAATGCTCTTTCATAATCATTCTCCCAAAAATAATAACCGTCCGACAACCATGCCCATTTATTTTCGCATTTAAAAGGAGCATGTTCTTCAATATAATCAATATTGCCTCTATCTTCAACAGTATGATATCCAATAGTATTGTAACTCATAATGCAAATATAGTGTTTATAGTAAATTAATTACAAAAACATCTCTTTTTCTCTTTATAGAATTGCATTTGAAAAAAAGCGAAACCGCTTGGGGCGCAATATAGAAGTGATTCCTATTCAGCCTCACATAAATGTTTTCGGGAATAAAAAAATCCCTTGCAGTTTTTTACCTGCAAAGGATTTTGTATGGTGCCCAGGACAAGACTCGAACTTGCACACCCTAAACGGGCGCCAGCCCCTCAAGCTGGTGTGTCTACCAATTCCACCACCTGGGCAAGACTCTGGTTTTTAACTGTTTCGGAGCTGTGCCCAGAACAGGACTCGAACCTG
>JAKQEF010000183.1 GCA_029558675.1 Bacteroidota bacterium
TCTTGAACCTCAAGCGGTAATTCTCCTCTCAACGTTCTGATCTCATCAATTTTCGAATCCACTTGCTGCAACTCGTATAGAACTTTAATCTTCTCTTCAACAGACATTTCTGTTGTCTCAACCGCCTTGTTTTCTTTTGTAGCCATACCTTTTCTTATAAATAGTGAATGGGATTGGTGTTAACTTTCGATTTCAGGACTGCAAAATTAGGTAATTTTTTTGTAAGTAAACCATAAAAAATCTCAACGGTAAACTGTTCGCTTTCGAAATGCCCGATATCGAGGATAAGTATTTTTCCATTGGCATCAAAAAAACGGTGGTATTTCATGTCGGCGGTGATGAAGGCATCGGCCTGAGCTGATATGGCTTTGGATAGAAGATCGGCGCCACTGCCGCCGCAAAAGGCCACTCTTTGTACCTCTTTTCCCGTTAAGGCGGTGTGCCGGATGCATTGGGCTTTAAATACCTGTTTTACCCTTTTTAAAAATGCCATTTCGTTTTCAGGCTTTTGCAGAATGCCCACCATGCCAAGACCTGACCGTGGATTTAGATTAAGTAACGGGTAGATATCGTATGCCACCTCTTCGTAAGGATGTGCATTAAGCATGGCCTGGATTACCTGTGGGAGAATGGGTTTGGGCACAACCACCTCAATGCGCGTTTCGGGTTCGGTGTGCAAAACACCCTGGTCTCCCACGAAGGGATTGGTGTTGTCGCCACCCCTGAATGTTCCCTTACCTTCAAGGTTGTACGAGCACTGATCGTAATTGCCAATTTGACCTGCTTCGGCATTGAACATGGCCAGGCGTAGCGCTGGAGCCTGTTCGTGAGGAACGAAAGTGGTTAGTTTAACCAGCTGGTCTTTGGCGGGACTTAGCATGGAAAGTTCTTGTAACCCAAGTCGTTTGGCTATTTCCATGTTTACCCCATTCCATATTTTGTCCACATTGGTATGGGCGCAGTAAATGGCAATGCCATTTTTTATGGCTTTAATGATAGTGCGTTCTATGTATGTTTTCCCGATTAAACGCTTGATCCCTCCGAAAATGACCGGATGGTGTGCAACGATTAGGTTGGCGCCATGTTTCAGGGCATCATCAATCACATCAGGGGTTACGTCAATGGATAGAAGTATCCCGTTAACAGTGGCATCGGGCAACCCCACGAGCAATCCCGAGTTGTCGTAATCCTCCTGATATGCGAGAGGAGCGAACTCTTCAATGATGTTACAAATCTCGCGAACGGTCATGGTTAAAGGGTTTCCTCAATTTCCACAAGCATTTCCCTGATACGCTTCAGGGATTCGATGGCTTCGAATTTACTGATGGTTGTGGCTTTATCCTCGGCCAACTTTTTTTGTGCCCCTTCCAGCGTCAACCTCTGCTCCTTTACCAGATGGTATATCAGCTTAAAATTATTGATATCGGCTTTGGTAAAAAGCCTGTTGCCCTTTTTGTTCTTTTTGGGTTTGATAATGTCGAAGTGCTTCTCCCAGAAACGGATAAGAGAGGTATTTACCCCGAACATGTTGGCAACTTCCCCAATGGAGTAGTAAAGTTTTTCAATTTTTTGCTCCTTGTACGGCATGTGTTTATTCTTTAATGGTAATCTTTCCGTCGTTTGAAATGTTTAATTGCGATTCGGGGAAATCGCCAATAGTAAGCCGCTGAATTTCTTTAATGGCTTGCTTCTGTGAATCCATCACAACACCACCATTCCCGGGTTGAATTATCGGAACGATTTCACCCTTCACAAATTTACCATTTTTTTCGAGATAAAGTTTAATAATGGGTGCAATTCCGTTAATTCCTTTTAAATTGAACCTCCCATAGGTGCAAAAATTTCCAAGGCTGTAGGCGATGAACCGGCCTTTGTAAAGGTCTATTGCCCTTGTAACGTGTGGCCCGTGCCCAAGCACCACATCGGCTCCGGCGTCAATGGCGTGGCGGGCAAACTCGTACACATTGCTCCTGTTTTCGCCGTAGAAGTATTCGGTTTGCCGATTCACATGGGCATGATTTGCCCCCTCGGCCCCTCCATGGAACGAAACGATGACGATATCGCATTGTGATTTTAGCCCTTCAACAATACGTTTTACACTGGGAATATCGTTAATGTTGCATGTGCCTACGTTGGGTGCGAAAGCCCCGAAGCCGATTTTTAGGCCGTTCTTTTCAAATACTGCCGTGGGATGTGTGAGTAGTCCCCCGTAATGTATGCCCACCGAATCGAGTAGCCGCATGGTGGTTTGCCTGCCCTTTTCGCCAAAATCGCCGATATGGTTATTGGCCAGGCTCACCACATCAAACCCTGCCATGGAAAGGCAATGGACGTACTCCTCCGGCATTTTAAAGGCAAAGCATCGGGTAGAATCGCTGCATCGTTTGGCCACCTCACCCTCGTTGAGAAAGCATCCCTCAAGGTTCCCAAAGGTTATATCGGCATTCTGCAAAACATCGATGGCCGGCTGGATTAAAGGCAAACAATCATTTTTTGGCGGGAGATAGCCTTTGTTGGGGAAATCGGTTCCAAACATTATATCGCCAACGCCAATAATTGTCAGATAGTGATTAGCAGAGTCGGGGTTACTTGTGAAAACCCCATTGGGATATCCTGTAAAAATGAACATGGTACAAAAGAGGAACGTGAATATTGGCATCACTTTCCTTTCTACCGGAGAATAACCTTGAAGCGACATAAGGAAGAAAAAGGTAATAGTAAAGCGATTTGAAAAATTAGTCAAGCGACTGTCCGCTTTGTGCAGCCAGTTCAA
>JAKQEF010000098.1 GCA_029558675.1 Bacteroidota bacterium
AAAGCGTATCCGAGAGGCCAACCTGAACTCTCTTTGTAGCAACCCCAGCCAGTCAGTTCGCTCGACCTCCGCAAGTTGTTTACAAGAGTTGAGTTCAGTCTCTCATCTCATCTAAAGTTATGATGAATCAATTTCAAAGAACGTGCTCCCTGACTTGCAGAAAGTTTTGTATATTTGAAAGTGCCCTGATTCATCGCAGGACACACTAACGGTTGCTAACAGCACCTTGGCTTCAGGCTATGGCGACTTGCCCGTTTAACAGAAATGCGTATATTTGATTGGTAGTTGGATCGCAGGGTGTGTGCTGGGTACTCTACCGCCCGAAAGCCAAGCCGCGGAGCGTTCATTGGCGTTTTTATCGTAGATATTCTAACTTATAATATTTATTATGGCACGTAAAATTTTAATTATTTCTTTATTGTCACTTTGTTTTCTTTCACATAGTTGCAAGAAAGAGATTGCTAACGATAATAACGATATTTATGAAGAAGGTACCTTTACTGATCCCCGTGATGGTATTGTGTACAAAACAGTTAAAATTGGCAACCAGGTTTGGATGGCCGAGAACCTAAAAGCCACCAAGTACAGCGATGGTACAGACATACCCAACGTAACCAGTAATTATGGCTGGTATGATCAAATCTCGGATGCCTACTGCTGGTACGATAACGACCCTGATATTGGCAACACCTACGGTGCGCTATACAACTGGTACGCCGTGAACACGGGTAAACTCTGCCCCACCGGTTGGCACGTGCCAAGCGATGCTGAGTGGACAGCACTAACTGACTATTTGGGTGGAAAAATCTTTGCCGGTTGTAAACTGAAAGAAGCCGGCACCGTGCATTGGAACAGCCCAAATACCGGTGCCACCAATGAAACCGGCTTTACAGCTCTTCCGGGGGGCGGTCGTGGCTACGAAGGTAAATTTAACAGCATTGGCGGCGGCGGTTACTGGTGGTGTGCTACTGAGTACCATACCAACGCCTGGCTCCGGTACATGTACTACTACTCGGGCAATGTGTACAGGTCCAACCACGGTAAGGAAAACGGGTATTCTGTCCGTTGTGTAAGGGATTAATTTTTTTTTGAGAAAAGCTTTAGGGATTTGGGGTTTTGTTATTGAGCGAAATTGAAACACAGCCCATCCATTTTTTTCATGGTAACACCCAATATAAAACAAGGGCATGTCTTACGATGCCCTTGCTAATTAATTTTATTGCTATCTATACAACCGGTTGTTACTACTGATAGTTTGGCAAAGCGTTCATCAACTTTTGACGGGAGAAGAAAATTCGGCTTTTCACCGTTCCTATCTTGAGGTTCAACTTCTCAGCAATTTCTTTATACTTATAACCTGAAGTATGCATCTGGAACGGAATTCTAAAATCATCGTCCAGATTTTCAATCTTCTGATTAATCTCGCTGTGGGAGTAAGACGACTCAGGGCTCTCGCCATGGGCACGACCATTGATAAGAAACTGGTTGTCGCTTGAATCGAATGTGGTACGCTGCTTAACTGCCTTGCGGTAATTATTAATAAAGGTGTTCTTCATTATGGTGAAGGTCCAGGCTTTAATATTGGTATTGTCCGCAAATTTATCCCTGTAGGTAAGGGCCTTTAAAAAGGTCTCCTGCACCAGGTCGTGGGCATCCTCAGGATTAGCCGTCAGGCTATAGGCAAATCTCTCGAGATTTGGCTCCAGCTCAATGAGAGCGGTATTAAATTCTGCTGTTGACATGGCTTTGTGTTTATGCTTGTTCTTATTTAGACCAATTAAATGTTTATGCAAAAATAGCTTAGATTTAAACAAAATGTACTCAGAATGTCAATCTGAAGCCCTTTTTCGAGCATGATTCTAAATAATAACTATTGATTTGTTTAGATTTTTCAAGGCTTTTTCGACTTCTTTCTAAATTAGATACAAATAACATCGAGCTATTTTTTCATATTTTTTTTAAAATTAAACAGGCCATAGGATAGTTAACAGAATCTCCCATTAATTGTGGCTTTGTAATGGAAAAATTTAATTTGGCTAACAATATTTACAGTGTTTATCGTACCTTTAAGGTTTAAAAACGGATGAAATGACCGAACTTGCTCTTTACGTTATACTTGGCTTAATCCTTGGCTTTCTGGTTGCCCTACCGATTTTCAGGTATGCCTTCAAAAGCGGCTCGTCGCAGCATCAATCAAGTCACGAATTGGTGGAGATTGAAGGCAATCTGCGTGTTGCAAACGACAGGATCGCAAGATTAACCGATGATGTCGCCCGGCGCGACGAGGAGATTGGCAAGTTGGAAAAGCTGAAGGAGGAACACGTAATGCGCCTATCCTCAGCCGATACGCTTATGGATGAGATGCGCAAAAACTCCGAAAATAGCAGGCAGGAGCAAGTTAAACTGCAAGAGGAGCATAATAAAAGGGTTGAGGCCTTTCAGGAGTTGAGCAGAAGCCACTCGGGGCTTCAAATTCGGGTACAAACCCTGAACGAACAGCTGGCCTCGCTGGCAAAGGAGTTGGAGACCCTTAAGGACGAACGTAAAGTGCTGCAGTCGGATTTATCAGCCGCCAGAGAGCGTGGAATAGAATTAGAAAAGGAAAATAAGTACCAGAAGGAGATGCTCGAAAAGCAAAAAGCGGAGATGGAGGAGATAGGGAAAAAGTTTGCCGCTGAGTTTAAAATCCTGGCCGACGCCATACTCGAGGACAAGAGTAAGCGGTTTACGGAGATTAACCAGAAAAATATTGAAGGGCTGCTTAAACCGTTAGGCGAGAACCTTTCGCTGTTCCAGAAAAAGGTGGAAGAGGTGTACGACAGGGAGAGCAAGGAGCGCTTTTCGCTTGGTAAGGAGGTGGAGAAACTGGTGCTGCTCAACCAAAGGATTAGCGAGGAGGCCAACAACCTGACCAATGCCCTGAAAGGGCAGGTAAAGCAAATGGGAAACTGGGGGGAGATGATACTGGAAAGCATTCTTGAAAAATCGGGACTGGTGAAAGGGCGCGAATACTTCGTGCAGGAATCGCTTAAAAGCGATGAGGGGCAAAGGCTGCAACCCGACGTTATCATTGCCTACCCCGACAAGAGAAGGGTGGTGGTCGATTCCAAGGTATCGCTTGTGGCATACGAGAGATACTGCTCGTCCGATTCGCCCGATGACCAGGCCAG
>JAKQEF010000024.1 GCA_029558675.1 Bacteroidota bacterium
AGAAAAAAACATCTTAGGAACCCGGTTCCTAAGAGTAAAAAAATAGAACAATCCTTTAGTTTACTTCATAGGCAAAGTGTATTTTTCGGGTTAATAATCTGATTAATTGACGGTATAGTCGTTTTTTGTGATTTTAGCAAATCGAAATATACGTCATTTTAGGTTTAAAAGAAAATTTTTTTACCATTTTTTTAACCATAAAAACCGGTTAATCTGCGTAAGGGATTGAGTGGTCGGGTTTTCAATGAGCAATGCGTTGATTCGTTGATTCGTGATCCCGACGAGTCGGGACGGTTATTTGTGAATTTGGTTATTCGCAAATTCGCAAATTCGTTAATTCGCAAATTCGTTTAACGATTAACGATTCACTTTTTTTACCGCAGAGCTACTCTAGTGTCTCTTAGTTTGGCAGAGAATTTCCTTTGCGGTTCTTTGCTTCCCGATACATCGGGATTGCGGCTCTTTGCGGCACTTCTTTTTTAGTACCGCAGAGTTACGCGGAGATTTCGCTAAGTTTCGCAGAGAATTTCCTTAGCGGTTCTTTGCTTCTTGGCGGTTCTTTGCGGTACTTCTTTTTTAGTACCGCAGAGGTACGCGGAGATTTCGCTAAGTTGCGCAGAGAATTTCCTTAGCGGTTAAGCGGGGTACGTGGTACGGGTTACGTGGTACGGGGTAAGAGTTCATTGTTCCTGGTTCCTAGTTTGTGGTTCGTTGATTTGCAGATTCGCTCCCAACTGAATTGTAGGGATTCGTTTTTACGCATTAACAAATTTACGCATCAGCGAATTCACGATTACCCTTTTTAGCTATCAATCCATTACCTTTGTACAAATAATAATAGGATATGGGAGGCATTTTTAACCGTTTGGCCGATAACGAGCGTAGGGGAAGCCTGGCCAACAGGCTACGTAGGCGTCGCTTTGCCCTTTTCACACAGCTGCTAGGCGGGTTGCCCCGCCCCGTGAGAATTGTGGATGTGGGAGGCACCGAGAACTACTGGGAGCAAATGGGATTTGCCGGTGAGGAAGGGGTGAGCATAGTCCTTGTGAACCTGCGTGAATCCAAGGTGAAGCACGGAAATATGCAAAGTATTGCGGGAGATGCCCGTATCCTAAATGGTGTTGGGGACAATTCGTTCCACATTGCCTTTTCCAACTCGGTGATTGAGCATGTGGGCAACTTTGCCGACCAGCAGCGTATGGTGAACGCCATGCGTAGGGTGGCCCCGCGTATCTACCTGCAAACGCCCAACCGTTATTTCCCCATTGAACCGCACTTCCTTTTCCCTTTCTTCCAGTTTTTCCCCCTCAGGGCAAGGGTGTGGCTGCTTATGCGTTTCAAACTGGGTTGGTATCCCCGGCAGGGGAATCTGAAGGATGCCGTAAAGGTTGCCAAAAGCGTTCGGCTTCTGACATACAACGAGCTGCGCATACTGTTTCCCATGGCGCGTATCTACCGTGAGAGGTTCTTGGGAATCACCAAATCGTTTGTGGTGGTGGAGGGGTTTGGTAATTAGCTCCCGTTTGTAGATTCGTAAATTCGTAGATTCGTAAATTCGTAAATTCGTAAATTCGTAAATTCGTAAATCCGAATATTCGTGAATTCGGTTATTCGTTGATTCGGTTATTCGTTGATTCGGTTATTCGTTGATTCGGTTATTCGTTGATTTGGTTATTCGTGAATTCGATTAATGTATAGCGATTTACTTTTTTTACCGCAGAGTTACGCTAAGGATCGCTAAGTTGCGCAGAGGATTTCCTTCGCGGTTCTTTGCTTCTTTGCGACACTTTGCGGCACTTCTTTTTTAGTACCGCAGAGTTACGCTAAGTATCGCTAAGTTTCGCAAAGAATTTCCTTAGCGGTTCTTTGCTTCTTTGCGACACTTTGCGGCACTTCTTTTTTAGTACCGCAGAGGTACGCGGAGATTTCGTTAAGTTGCGCAGAGTTTTTGTTCTTTGCGGTTAAACGCGTTACGGGGTACGTGGAACGGGGTACGTTTCACGCTTCACGCCTTAACCCGCAAAAACTGCAAAGGTTTAATTTTAGTAGGCCGTATCCTGCCCCTTGATGATTACCCACATGGTCATCAGGATAATCTTGATATCCATGTTAAATGACCAGTTCTCGATGTACTTGGCATCCAGTTCAACCCGCTTGATGATATCCCTGGGCTCCTTAATCTCGCCCCTGTATCCGTTTACCTGTGCCAACCCGGTGATTCCGGGGCTCACCGTATGCCTTAGCATGAATCGTTTCACCAGTTTCTGGTACTCCTCGGTGTGTTTTATCATGTGTGGCCTGGGACCCACAATGGACATTTCGCCTTTGAGCACGTTGACGAATTGTGGCATCTCATCGAGGCTCCATTTGCGCAAAAAGCGCCCTACGCGGGTAACCCTTTTGTCGTTGCGCGTGGCCTGCACATCATCGCTTTCGTCATTTCTCTGCATGGAGCGAAACTTATGGCATATGAATACCTTGCCATCGATGCAGGTCCGCTCCTGATTGAAAAAGATGCCCTGCCTGTAGAAGATTAAATCTAAAATATAGAGAATCAGCGAGAACCACGAGAGAATGCCGATGATGACAATCAGGGAGACCACGATGTCGAAGGAGCGCTTCAGCAGGCGATTGTACCAAAAGCTGAGAGGCCCGGGATGGATTTGCAGAACGGGCACCATGCCGTAGTTCACCAGCTCGGCACTTTTGTAGGCAAAGTTTTCCAAATCGGGCAAAATCCTGATTTTAATGGGATAGTCGGCAAGCAGGTTCGACACTTCATCCAGCACGCTTCGCGGTATGGTATCCCATGAAATGTACACCTGATTGATATCGTTATCCTCAATGAAGCTCTTCAGGTCGGACCAGGTGCCTATAATCTGCCGATTGGGATTTTTTTCCTTATCGATAAACCCCAGAAAACGATACCCGTGCCACGGGTTGGTGAGGAAATAATGCGCCAACTCTTTTGCCTTGGTACCATAACCTAGGATGATAACATTTCGGAAGTTGTAACCATACTTGCGGTAAAAGTAGAAGGCGTAGTATAATACAAACTTCCACAGAATCAGGGAGAAGAAGAAAAGTGCAAAGAGGTATTTGAGGTGATGCCTTGGATAGAATTGCAGTGGGACTGCCTGAAAGTACATCAGGAAGAAGAAGAAGTAAAAGACGATAATCCTTACATAGGTAAAAAAAATGGATTTCTTCTTGGTGTTTCGGTCAACATTGTGGGCTCCAAAAACAAAAAATAGCACAATCCAACACGCGTTGAGGTAGATGTAGAATAGCAGGTGCTTGTCTGAAAAGTGTTCGGCCATTGGCTGCATAATTATATATCCTACCACAAACAGCGCGTTGAGGATAAGGAAATCACCCAAAAGCGAAATCAGGGGTATATACTTGGAGTACTTCACCGATTAGCAGTTACAACAGTTGCAAAGGTATCTTTTTTTCTTTTATAAACGGATGATTCCGGTTTTTCGTCTGTTTGGCTTTGCAATGAGCAATTAGCAATTAGCATTCAACAGTGTTCGGAAGCAATCGTAGTAGGAGTTGATTACATCATCCCATCGGTAATCGGTTTCAATTCGTTTGAGGTTTGCCGAGATAAAATTCTCCCTTCTCTCGCCAAACAGGTCGCTTTTAACGGCATCGGCAATTTCGTGCTCGTTGGCAAAGAACAGGGCATTATCCCTTAGCACCGATTGGTTGAATGGATTACGATGTGCGCAAATCAACGCCGAAGCGGCCATGGCCTCCAGCAACGAGGGATTTGTTCCCCCCGCCGAATGCCCGTGAAAATAGCAAGCGCAGTGGTACCGCAGCTGGTTGAGCGCTTCCTCATCGAAGAGGGGGCCAATGAATCTGATATTCGCATTGGCATACCGTTTGGTCAGATACCTGCCATGCCCATTCTCCGTATTGCCTACGATGAGCAGCGGAAAGTCGGAGCCCGATTGTAAAATCCCTTTTATAACCTCCTCCACATGGTTGTCGGGCTGCATTCGGGCAATCATTAGGAAGTACTTAAACGACTTAACGCCGTATGGCTTAATGAGTTCGGGGTTTGGACTGTTAAATATTTGCGAACCGTACGGAATAAACTGTGCCGTTACTCCATAAGTTTTTTCGAGGTATTGCTGTATGGCCTCCGAATCGGCAATGAGCCGATGGCTGCTTTTCACTGCCCACCGCTCGGCATGCTTTAAAAAACGTTGAAGTAGCTTGCCATACTTGCTTCGCTTCCATTCCAACCCGTCCATATTGGTAACTATCAGCGACTTGCGGGGCAATAGCCAATGCCAGATGGTGCTGGTGGTATAGCCCAGCTGGAGAATGATATCGAAATCGCACCTGCGGCTATGGAGAATACAGTTTAGGTCGTAGATAAACTGACCACTGGCGCCAATATATCGCTCGGGGTCGAAGCGGTGGATGATGTTCACACCTTGCCATTTTTTCTCTTTATGTGGATGATCGTGAGAATTGTAAACCCAAACCTCGGCGCCAAGTTGCATAAGCCCCAATGACAGGTACTGGGCAAATTGCTCGAACCCTCCATACCTGTTAGGTACTCCACGCGTTCCAAGAATGGCTATCTTCATGCTTATCCAAAGTAATTACTTCAATGCCCTATTGCAGTTTGCCGATAGGCAAAAATAGAACAAAAATGGAATAAACAGCCATTCGGTAATCCTCAATACGCAATGGTTGCAAAATTTATAAATGGCCAAAGGCAATCAATGTGAAGCAAAATGCTTACTTTTGAGCCAATGTTGATTCAATAGTTCCGGTGGAATTGTCCGATTAAAATAATGTTGATCAAAACGAAATAACTTACCAAATCATGAGCAGGCAGCTACGAAAGCGTGAAGCGCAAAAACAGCAGGAAGTGAAAACGGGACGTAATTACCCCTACTACATTTTTACCATATTCATTGTATTGCTACTTCCTGTTATTTACTATCAGGCAACCCTCGATTTGACCACAATGCCCAGAGTATTGGCATTGAGTGCATTCCTTGGAATGTTTGTCATTTTCTTTTTTAATTCGAAGTGGTATAAGCCCGAAATGCTTGGCGTATTGAGGCATGGCATATTCCCTGTTTTTGGGCTCTGGCTCGCGGTGTCGGTGGTTACGCTGGCATTCTCCTCCAATCCCATCGAGGGCATTTTCGATATTGTTAAGGTATTGTTTACCATTACCATTGCCATGCTGGGGGCCATGATTTTTTCCGAGGAGGAGAATTGGATTGATAAGCTGGCTAAGATTGTGGTCCTGTCAGCCATTGTCACCTCGCTGGTGGGCTTTGTACAGTATTACCTTTGGGTGGTCAAGGCAACTGAACCCTTTTTGCCCGATGGGCGAAAGATTATATACAGGGTGGTTGGGGTGATGGCTCATAAAAACCTATACTCGCTTTCGCTATTCATGATGCTCCCCTTTGTAGCGTATGGAGTGGCAATGTTTAAGAAACATTGGAAGGTTTTGTCAATCATCGCCTTATTTTTTGTATTGGTGTTAATCTTTATGCTTCAGGCCAGGGCAACATGGGTGGGGATTATGGTTGCAGCAGCTGTATCGGTAGTAACGCTTATCCTTTACGGCAACAAATTTGGCTTGCCCAAAAAGTGGAAAATCACCCTGATTACCCTCACCCTCATGGGTGCAGTAGCAGTTGGAGGAGTTCTCTTTCTGGTTGGCAAGGAGAGTCGGAATCAGCATGTTAAGCAGTTGCAATCCATTGTTAATCCCAAGTCGCCACAAAATATCCACAGGATAAATATTTGGAAAACAACCATAGAAATGATTCAGGATAGACCGGTATTGGGTTTTGGACCCAACAATTGGAAATTGCATGCGGGGTATTATTTCAAAGGCCGATTCTTCCTTGAGGATCAGATAAACTGGCAACGACCCCACAACGATTTTCTGTGGGTCTTTGCTGAAAAGGGGATTTTTGGGTTTTTACTCTACCTCGCCATTTTCGGATTTTCATTGTATTACCTGTATAGGGTTATTGGTGCCGAAACCACCCGCGAAAAGAGGCTGATGGCCCTTTTGCTTATCTTCGGATTGGTGGGCTACCTCACTGCATCAACTTTTGACTTCCCGTATGAAAGGATATTCCACCAGGCTTTCTTAGGGATAATATTTGCCTGTTCGGTAGCACTTTACCATAGTGTTTATCCCACAGCTGTATTAAAAATCAAAAAGGATATTCTGGTAATTCCTCTTGTTGTTATCTTCGTTTTTGGGGCATACTACGGTTATCGTGGTACAAAGCAGGAGGTTAATCTGAATAAGGCAAGGGCCGAACTGAGGATAATTAATAGAGGTATTCTCCCGCGAATTGATTCGTTGCCCGAAAATCAGAAGAAAAATGCTATGGCCATGCTGCAACAAAAATGGCGCGAAGTGTTGAAGTATGCCTTGAATTCCAAGACCATTTTAAAAAACCTCGACCCGCAGGCAAACCCGATAGATTATTACATTGGATTGGCATACCTTAATTTAAAGGATTATCAGAACGGGCTTAAGTATTGCCTCTTGGCACACAATCAACATCCCGGCAGTATAAAGGCTTTGAACAGTTTGGGTGCGATTTACTACAATTTGAAACAGTACGATAAGGCAGAGGAATATCTGCAAAAATCCATTACCATCTTTCCCTCGCACGATGCGCTTCTCAACCTGTCGTCCACGTTTTTTATGCAGAAAGAGTATGATAAGGCATATGAACTGCTCTCAAATGCTCCCAAGGATATCATGTCACCAAGACTGGAAGATAATTTGAAGTCCATTACCATAATGCGGGAAATGGCTGCCAAAGAGGCTGAAAATACAGATAAATCGAAGGGGAAGTAGGTTTTCTGTGGAGTAGATTTTTGTGAATCAATTCATAATTTAAACACTCCCATATTCACCAGGTAAACCTATGGTTGGCGGTAATGGCAGGTTGGGGATTCCGGGGGTCAAACCGATTGTCCACAATCCATAGTCCGGCAGCATAGCTGCTGATGGCAAACCCGCGCTCATAAGCGTGTGCCATGGTACCATCCAGCTGACCTGCTTCGGGTTCAAAAACTGCATCGGGCATGCCAAGTTCCAAAAGTGGCAAAATGGCCTCTTTCCTTGCGTAGAACATGGAACCGGCTACGAAAGCCATACCGTGCAGCTCGCGGGTATCAACGCCAAGCCTTCGGCATAGGTAGCCAATGCCCTTTGCGTTGGCGCCGTAGTACAGGCTCATGGGTACAATATGTCCCGCAGGGCCAAGGATGCCAACGGAGGGATTGCCATTGAAAATTTCAACGATGTCGTTGCGCGCTTTTGCAGGTAACAATGCGTTGAAAATCTCTTTACGCCAAATACTTCCCGCCATGCGGTGATCCGATTTTTTGGTATGGAGCTTCAGAATCAAACCATAACCCTGTGTAAAGGCAACGGCGCAGGCCTTGAGGAAAGGCAGCACATCGCGCCCGCGATTCTCATAAGCCAAAAGCTCATGGACGATCTGAGAATTTGAAAGCACACCGTTGATTTCCTCTGTTTTTTCGTAAGGGCAGGTAACGAACAGTTTCACCTTTTGGTTTGATGGCTTGGCCAAATAGCGGAGTATCTCGTGCATGATTTCCACGTGGTACACGTGCAGAATAATGGCCAGGGCATCAATGGGCGATGTATCAACAGCCATCGGGGAGGGTTGCCCAATTTTGCCATGGCCAACGGGTGGCCAATGGGCGGGATATTCCACATCGTTTTCGTTGTATGTTATCCCCGAGAGCATATCCGCCTCTTTCCAGTTGCGGTACATCTTTGTATGGCAAAACAGGGGACGGAAGCGGGTGAACACAAAATCCTTGATGCGTTTTCGGCCCTCGCGCTTGATTGGTAAGTGCCACCATATCAGGGTAATCAGGTGAGTAAATAAACCTTTGACCCCTTTCGCACTGTTTTCCGGTTTCCCCATTTTTACTGTGTATGGCAAATCAATAGCCTTACAAAAATAGGAATTGAAAATCAATATGGTCTTTTTCGGACGAATATTCTTGATGGCTAAACTCGATGAGATTATTAAAATATTTAATAGTACTATTTATAGGTGTTAAATAATTTGCCCTTTCCAATTTCATTTCATAACTTCGTAGCACAAAAATGACATTTTTTCGAACTTAAACGACAAAATTAATTATAATCTGATAGTTTAACCCATTAAATCATTAGTCATGGTAAGCGATTTGAACTCTGTTTTTTCCAATTCAGCCAAGGGGATGAAGCGTTCGGCCATCCGCGAATTGCTGAAGTTGACCCAGCGAAGCGACATTATCTCCTTTGCAGGAGGGTTGCCATCGCCCGATAGCTTTCCCATTGAGCAGTTGAAGGAGATATCCTGTGAGGTGCTTGAGAAGGAGGGAGCGCAAGCATTGCAGTATGGCTCCACCGAAGGCGATAATAAGCTCAGGGAGATTCTGGTTAACCGGTACCGTAAGGATGGCGTGGATATCACCACCAACAATCTGGTGATAACCACTGCTTCGCAGCAGGCTCTCGACCTGATTCCCAAAATTTTTGTTAACCCCGGCGATAAGGTTATTTGCGGGTTGCCATCGTACCTCGGCGCTCTTTCGGCCTTTTCAACCTATGGAGCGCAGATGATTGGCATCAGGCTCGATGATAAGGGTATGCGTGCCGATTTGCTGGAGAAGGAGCTGGAACAGATGAAAGCCAAAGGCGAGAAGCCCAAGTTTATCTACATCATCCCCGATTTTCAGAACCCTGCTGGTATCACCATGCCCGAATCGCGCAGGATCGAAATCATTGCTATTGCCCGCAAGTACGATGTGCTCATCGTTGAGGACAGTCCCTACCGTGAGCTTCGCTTTGAGGGCGAACCCCAACGTACCATGCTGCAGCTGGACGGAACAGGGCATGTAATCCTCTTGGGAACCATGTCCAAAATTTTTGTGCCGGGATTTCGCATGGGATGGGTTGTTGCCCATGAGGATGTAATCGATAAGATTGTGATGGCCAAGCAGGCCACCGACCTGTGTACTTCGGCATACCTGCAAAAGATTGCTGCCAGGTATTTCGAAAAGGGCTATTTTGACCAAAACCTCAAGAAAATCATCGACAGCTACCGCATCAAGCGCGATGCCATGCTGGCAGCATTCCGCAAGTACATGCCCCAGGGGGTGAAGTGGACCGAGCCCGAAGGGGGTCTGTTCCTTTTCCTCACCCTGCCCGAGCACATGAATGCCGAGGAGCTTTTCAAAATCGCCATCGACCAGAAGGTGGCCTTCGTGCTGGGAAGCGTCTTCCACTGCGATGGAAGTGGGCACAACACCATGCGGCTGAACTTCTCGTTCATGTCCAAGGAGCAGAACGAGGAGGGCGTGAAGCGCCTTGCCGCTGCCATTAAGCAGCAAATGTAGCCCCGCTTTACACGGTTTGGACAAAAAAGGCAATTTGAATTTGCTCAACCCATTTATCACCGCATCCTTACATTTGGATGCGGTTTTTTTCTACCTTTGCCATGCCATGAAGCTGTCAGTAATCATTGTCAACTACAACGTCAAGTTTTTCCTGGAACAGTGCCTAATCTCGGTTCAGGGAGCATTAGAGGGCATTGAAAGTGAGGTATTTGTGGTTGACAATGCTTCGGCCGATGGTTCGTGCCCCATGGTGAAGCAACGTTTTCCCCGGGTAACGCTGATTGAGAATAAGAAGAATCATGGCTTTTCCTATGCCAACAATCAGGCCATCCGTCAGGCCAAAGGGGAGTACATTCTATTGCTCAACCCCGATACCGTGGTTGAAGAGGATACCTTTTCCAAGTGTATTGCCTTTATGGACAATCACCCCGATGCGGGGGGCCTGTCGGTGAAGATGATTGATGGCAAGGGGCGTTTCCTTCCCGAATCGAAGCGGGCATTGCCAACCCCCATGGTTTCGTTTTACAAGATATTTGGCCTTTCACGCCTTTTCCCACGGTCAAGGGTATTTGCACGGTACCACTTGGGGCACCTCGATAGCAGAAAAATCCACGAGATAGAAATTCTCCCCGGGGCTTTCATGTTCCTCCGCAAGGCTGCTCTCGACACGGTTGGGTTGTTGGATGAGGCTTTCTTCATGTATGGCGAGGACATCGACCTTTCATATAGGATTACAAGGGGTGGTTATAAAAACTACTACTATCCCGAAACAACCATTATTCACTACAAGGGTGAAAGCACGAAGAAGGGCAGTATCAACTACGTGCTGGTTTTCTACAAAGCCATGATGATTTTTGCCCGGAAACACTTTAGCAGAAAGAATGCCTCCATATACATTGCGCTAATCTACATGGCCATATACTTCAGGGCTTTCCTAAGCATTTGCAAGCGCTTCTTCCACGCCATGTGGCAACCCGTTGTCGATGCCCTGTTTATGATTATTGGCTTTATTATCATTGTCCCCTTCTGGGAACAGTATAAATTCCATGGTATTAGCACCTTTCCCGATAGGGTGGTGGTTGCTCTTTCCGCTTTGTACATCCTGATTTGGATTCTTTCAAGCTGGCTGGCCGGAGCCTACGATAAACCCCGAAAGCTGTTCTCATCGGCCAAGGGTATTGCCATTGGTACGCTTGTCATTCTGGCCATATATGCACTGCTCCCCATGGGTATGCGATATTCAAGAGCCATAATTCTTCTCACGGCTCTTTGGTCGATGGTGCTTGTGCAGGCAAGCCACCTTTTTCTGGGTTTATACAGAAAAGATTTGTATCCCGCCTTGCTGAAAAAGAAACGCATTGCCATCGTGGGTGGACCCGATGAGGTGAAGAGGGTTTTGGATATCCTGGGGCAGGCGGGAGTGGATACGGTTTTCCTTGGAGCCATTTCGCCAACACAGGAAGTGTATCACCCGGAGCAGGTTACCTCCATTGACAGGATACACGAGTTTGCCAGGATTAATCAGGTGGATGAGGTGATATTCTGCTCGGGCGACATCTCTTCGCAAGAAATCATTCGCAACATGCTCCTGCTGGTTCCTGCAGGAATTGACTACAAAATTGCTCCGCCCGACAGCATTTCCATCATTGGCAGTAACTCCATCAACACATCGGGCGACCTGTACACCATCGACATCAGTGCCATTACCAAGCCCGCCAACAGGCGGAATAAGAGAATCTTCGATGTGGCTGTTGCCCTTGTCTTCATAATCTTCTCACCGTTTGTTGCGCTGTTTGTCAGGCGCGGAGGATTTATCGTGGGCAAGGCGGTGGAGGTGCTCTTTGGCAGATTGACCTGGATAGGCTACGACGAGTCGGCCAATACATCGGGGATGCCGCCGTTGCGAAGGGGGGTTTTCACACCTTTGCCCAAATCGAAACGAACGGAGTATGATACTGCAACTTTGGAACGCGCCAATATAATGTACGCCAAGGATTACAGCATTGTTAAGGATTTGTCCATTCTTTGGAACAACATTCGGAATCTTTAGTGGCTTTGCATTATTTGCACATTAACCTCAAAATGAAGAGAATATGTTAAACAACAGGACCTGCTCCGTTATCCTGGTTACCCTTTTGTTGATTACTTCCTGTTCAACACGCACAAAGCGCGAATATCGGCAAATCCGTGGATTCGCACAGGGAACCACCTTTAACATACAGTATTATCATCCTGAAAACAGGGATTTGAGCGAGCCCATTGGCCAAATCCTCGAGAGGATTGACAGCTCCATGTCAGTTTACAGGGATAATTCCATTATCAACACATTCAATGGCAGCCAAAAGGGTATTGAAGTAGATTCGCTGCTTGTGCAGGTGGTTGAACTGTCGTTGCAATACCACCGACAAACCAACGGGGCATTCGATATCACAGTGGGCCCATTGGTAAAGGCATGGGGCTTCTACGCCAGGCAGAATCAGGTACCCACAGACGATACCATTGCCCATTTGATAAGCTTCATCGGCGATGGCATGATAGCCCTCGACGGGCTATTCCTTAGCAAAAAACATGCTGAGGTAAAAATTGATGTAAATGCCATAGCGCCCGGTTTCACCGTTGACCGTATTGCAGCCTATTTTGAAAAAATTGGAATAAAGGACTACCTCGTTGAGGTGGGAGGGGAGTTGCGCTCGCTGGGGAACAGCCCGCGGGGAACACCCTGGCGTGTGGGTATCGACAGGCCCGACGACCACGCTGTTTCGGGCGAGAACCTGCAGGCCATAATCGAGAATTCGGGTCAATCGCTGGTCACATCGGGCAACTACCGTAAGTTTTTTATGAAGGATGGCGTGCGGTACAGCCACACCATCGACCCAACAACAGGGCGTCCCGTGGAGCATACGCTGCTCAGCGCAACGGTGTTAGACAGCACGGCCGCCCGTGCTGATGCTCTGGCTACTGCCTTTATGGTGATGGGCAAGGATAAAGCCATTCAATGGCTACAGTCCAATCCGGGTGTGGAGGTTTACCTTATCTATTCCGATGAAAAGGGAAACTATCAGGTTTGGATGTCGGAAGGCATGAAAAAGAGGATTGTGGATTAAGCAATGTGCAATTAACAATTCAGCGTTTCTGCGTCTTAGCGGTTAAACGGGTTACGGGGTAGGAGTTCATTGTTCGTGGTTCGTGGTTCGAGAAGTTCAGCGTCATCGCGCCTCTGCGTCTTTGCGGTATAACTTATAGTACCGCTAAGTTACGCTAAGTATCGCAATCCCGATCCCGATCCCGATTCATCAGCGATTTTTTACGGGGTATTCATTTTAGTAAATCTTATTTGAACCTAAAATCTAACTTGTAATCATAGAGCCAGGGCATTTTGGGGTTAATCCCTTCCGACATCAGCTTTGCCGGTAGGCCCTGATAGTTGTTTTGCA
>JAKQEF010000040.1 GCA_029558675.1 Bacteroidota bacterium
CGATTTTCTCGGTGGGCTTGCGGGTTACGACATTGATAATTCCCCCCATGGCGTTACCGCCATAGAGCGCCGAACCGGCCCCCTTGATCACCTCTATGCGTTCTATCTCGCCGGTGGATATGAGGTTCCAGTTCACCGATCCGCCATCAGCCTTATTCACGGGAACACCGTTGAGCAACACAAGTACGCGAGCCTGCTCCTTACCACTCACCCCGCGCATTGACACAGTTGCACGGTACGAAAAAAGTCCGTATGAGCGGCCTGTGTGCACTCCCGTCAGGGTGGATAGCAGCTCGTCAACACTTTGGTACGAGGTAAAAGTAATTTTCTCGGGGGTTATCACCTCCACCCTTCCGGGAATATCGCCAATACGGCTCTCGGTACGGGTTGCAGCAATTATTACTTCATCCAAATAAATCTTATCCTCCTCAAGGGGAATTTCAACCCGTTGGGTTTTCGTATCGGAAATGGTAATGCTCACCACCTGGCTAACAAATCCCACGGCAGAAACTGTCAATTTGTAACTGCCATTTGTTAGGTTTTCCAATATAAGTTCGCCCCTATCGTTGGTTACCATTACGGATTTTCCGAGGGTAACATGCGCTCCCACAATGGGATTCCCCGATAATTTTTCTATTACCACCACCTCAACCTTACCCTGCGCCAAAGCGGCAATGCAAAATGCACCTATGGTTGCCGTTAAAAATGCTGTTTTAATCAACCTACGTATCATAAACTGATATTTTTTCCCCTGCAACAAATTGGAATTTAGTGAACAGGGATTTTTGCTAAACTCTTTTAAACTACTCTTGAACTTTTATTTCCAGCTCCATGTACCCCTCGGGAACCTCATCGGCATGGATAACTCGTATCAATCCGTATTTACCGGCCTCGGTTCTAAAAGGAACTATCTTGCCCGTATAGCAGTACTTACAGTTACCACTGGCACTCTGCGGATTGTATGATGCCACCAGAAGGCTGTCGTTGGTTGCATTGTCAAAATCCGACGGATTGACCAAATCGTTGTCCACAGCGTTATAATCATAAAGCGTGGAGTTACGAACGGTCCAATCGCCAACGATGGGGTAATGGCCAGGTACAGAGGTGTACTGTGGACAACTTAGAGTTGGCGACATTTTTCCTCCGGTGAGGTACACAAACCCTAGCACATCAATGAGCGCCTCGTGACCTGCCACGGACTGGTTGGTGTACAGTTCGCCCGTATTGGTATCGAGGAAATGGGGTAACTCGCTGTTGTTCTGCATGCCCATCTTCAGCGAAGTGAAGTGCTTAATGGGCCCGTAGGCCGACCCTTCGCCCAGGAAAACCGTTAGCGAGATTACCGCCGAATCGCGGTTGGCGTTCATCACAAAAAAGCGCCACAGCTCCACCTCAGCCGAAGATTTCACGGCACTCAAATCCTCATTAAGCCCACCCTCGGTAATGAAAAGCCCCCTGTCTATTTCGGTAATTACCTTATCATCAGCAATTCGCTGAACCCTCAGGTTGGTTATGGGCGCGCCACCGCCCGAAGCGGCAATGCCAAAAAGGAGTTTGCCTCCCACAGGAACTTCATCCTCATCCTTAGTATAAGCACCCGACTTAAAATTGATAAGCGGCAACCCACTCGGGGGGGGATCCTCCTTGCACCCGGCTATGAGGATAACGAGCAGCGCAAATACAGTTAATCTAACCATATTAAAATAATTTTTAAGCAAAAACCACCCACACAAAGCATCAATGCTTTTGGATGGGTGGTTTGATATGTTTTAAAACCTCAAGGCTACTTAACCTTGTACTCAAATTCAACAAATCCGGTTTCGCCCTGCTGAACAGCGGTAACTTTAATAACACCAAAAATATTACCTGCGGTTTTAAATGTCCAGATATCGTTAACTTTCAGGTCCTTAGCCTTTTTGTTTCCACTCGTTTGCTCAGCGTTGAAGTAGGTTTCAATTATCGCATCGCCATCCTCGAGGGCATCGAAATCGGCCACTGTAAGGTCAACGGTGGGCTTTGTAAAAAGGGTTTTATTCTGAACACTCCAATTTTCGGGAGCTGCGTCTCCGGTAAAAATATCTTTTCCTGACTTCGTCAATGCGACACCTTTTTAAACTTTACACCAAAAACTATCTTCAAACAGCTTTGCTATTGACTTATGCTTTTCTGTTATTAGCATAGTTTTGGAAATTGTTTCATTGCTTTCTTGCAGCTTCACCC
>JAKQEF010000051.1 GCA_029558675.1 Bacteroidota bacterium
TTTATCAGAGGATGATGTTATCGAGGAGGCCAACCGTTGCCTTCTGTGCGATGAGTTTTGCAGTGTATGCACCACGGTTTGCCCCAATATGGCAAACTACACCTATTTGGTTAATCCTGCGAGTTACACAATTCAGAATGCAGTGGCAAGGGGTAATAACAAAGTTACTGTTGAGAAAGCCGGAGTCTTTGCAATAGCCCAAATGTACCAGATTCTGAATATTGCCAATTTCTGCAACGAATGTGGCAATTGCACCACTTTCTGCCCAAGTAGTGGTGCTCCCTATAGGGATAAACCAAGAGTTTTTCTTACTCAATCCTCATTCGATGACGTTAATGATGGGTATTTTATGATCAATGGCGAAAACGAACCTCAGATTCTCTGTAAGAGAGCCGGACAGCTAAGCAAATTGAGCAGAGTAGGTGAAAATTTTATTTTTAGCAACGAAGAGGTGGAGGCTGAATTGTATGGCGATTCTCTCAAAATCAAACATGTAAATTTTAAAAAAGAGAATGTGTTCGAATTTACCAATCGACAGGCAGTAGAAATGAGCATTATTATGCAGGGCCTCCAACAGCTGGTATTTGACGATTAGAGGTTACCTATACCGTTTTAATAGGTTTCCCTTTCTGTTTGCGTTTAATCTGCCATTATCCAGTGCTATCTCCCCGTTGACTAATACAGTTTCAGGAATTCCAACGGTTTTAAAACCCTCATAAATATTGATGTCTGCATTGGAATGGTGATGTGCTGCAAGTATTTTGCCCTTTATGTCGGGATTCCAAATAACCAAATCGGCATCGGAGCCTACAGCAATCTCCCCTTTTTGAGGGTATAGTCCAAATAGCCTGGCCGGTTGGGTTGCGGTAAGGTCAACCAATTGGGAAGGGGTAATACGTTGCGCTAAAACACCGTAGGTGTACAGTAATTCCAGCCGATGTTCTACGCCACCTGCGCCGCCGGGAATTTTTCTGAAATCATCCTGTCCATATTCTTTTTGCCTTTGGGTAAAAGGGCAGTGATCGGTGCCAACGGTTTGTACAATTCCGTGGTCTATGGATCTCCAAAGCGCATCATTATCGTTTTGCTTACGCAAAGGTGGGCTAAGCACGTATTTAGCTGTTGCTTCGAATGTGCCATTGTATGCGGTATCGTTCATTAGTAGATACTGTGGACATGTTTCGGCATATACCTTTTGCCCCTTTTTCTGAGCCCTTTGAATATGTTCCAACGATTTAGCCGTTGATACGTGTACTATGTAAATTGGGCATTTAGCCGTTTCGGCCATTGCAATTATATGCTCAACGGCATCGCTTTCCGTTTTCGGCGGGCGCGAAAGCGCATGATACAACGGAGTTGTACAACCATCGTTGTACAATTGGTTGCGTAGAAACTCAATTTCGTCTCCCATTTCAGCATGTACAGTAACCATTCCACCCGCTTTGGCCACTGCGTTCAGCACCTTTTTAAGGGCGTCATCGTTAAGCCCGATGGAAGCTTTGTATGCCATGTAAACTTTAAAAGAGGTGAATCCCAGATTAACGCAATCATTTATCTCCTGTTCGGTGGTTGCTTGCCACTCAACAGGACTTACGTGGAATGTATGGTCAATCAGCGAATTTTTGGCCTCGTCAATTCTAAGGCTTAATGCTTCAACCAGCGATTGCCCCCGTTCTGGCGTAACGAAATCAATGAAAGTTGTAGTACCACCAAAAATTGCAGCTTTTGAACCGGTATAGAAATCGTCGGCCGAAAAGCCGGCTGGTGAGGGTAAATGAAAATGTACATGGGGATCGATACCTCCGGGAAAAATGAATCTGTTGCTTGCATCTAAAACCCTGCGAGGGCTGGCATCAATATTTTTCTCAATGGCAATAATTTTCCCGTTACCGATGAGAATATCGGCTTTATGTGCGTGAGTTGATGTAACCACCGTTGAATTTTTAATGAGCAAATCCATTGGAAACGTCGTTATTAAGTAGAAAAAGAGTTAAACGATTAAATTCTTTTGGAGCATTCCATCTTCATTCTCGGTAAATCCCAGTTTTTTCAGATAGCTATCGTGCTTCTCGCTGCTTTTATGGGCAAGCGCCATGGTGAAACCACATTCTATAAATTTATGACTCAGGTTGTTGTAAACAAATTTTCCATTCTTAAAATCACGGTATTCGGGTATTACATAATCCAATCCCACTTTAAGGATATGCCCGTCAACTCGATGGGCAAGGAAAACCCCGGCTACAGCCATATTCCGCAGAATAAGGAAGCTAACGGTGTTCAGTTCGGGCTTATAGTCAAAACCGGAAAAAAATTTTTGGATATCCCTGTGATGGAACGAGATGAAACGGATTAAATACCGATTGTCGTTTCGAACTTCCAGTATCTCGAAAACTTCTTTCTTTGAGAAGATGTCGTAGATGTAGTAAACATCGACACATACTATAAGGGAGTTAAGGATACCAACGGGATATGCGCCGATAATAAAACCGTAGGTTGCAAAAAGGCTGGCTCCCACCAGGTTGATTATCCTGAATTTAACAATTGAACTCATGGCCATGGAAATGGCTATGATGACCGATGCGGTGTAGCCAATCCATTCAAAAACAGATATATTCATACAAATGGCAATTTTTTATTATCTATAATTCCTTTACTTACGATGGAGTACAAAACACACAATGGCCTATAATCCTTTCATCAAATCCCACAGGCGTTTAGCCTGTTCACGCGATTGTGCCATGATTTCATCTTCGTTCACGGTGGTCATTTTTTGGTTTAAGACAATAGTCTTGCCATTGGAAATAACATGTTGAACATGGCTTGCATTTATGCCAAAGATGAAATGTCCGTAAAAGTTATCCCGATTGATTTCAGTGGGTGGGTTGTAATTAAGCACCACCAGGTTATTGGAACCATCGCCTCGAAAACCGTTGTCGGCGAGGTAATTATGGACATTTCTGAATCGCCTGTAGGCCGTAGCCGGGCTGATCGGATCAAATCGCTGCCCAACGAAGTAAGCCGCTTTGGCACTTTGCAGCATATCGCTGTGCATGCCATCGGTTCCTAACATTATGTTGTTTCCTAGGCTTTCTCCGCTGAAAAAGCCCACATTGTTGTTCAGGTTGCTTTCGGTATTCTGAACAATCCTGCAGGGGGAGCTGTGAAGTATTCTACGTTCTTCATCATCAAGGTGAAGGCAGTGTACCAGTATGGTTTTAGCAGAATCGGTAATACCCGCTTCAGAAAATCTATGTATAACACGCTTTTTATACGTTGACTGGCAATGGTTTTGATCGTGCATATCCTCGGCTACATGTACATGGATACCGGAATTGAAACGTTGCATTAAATCCGTGGCCTGTTTTAACGTTTCATCACCAACGGTGAATGAGGCGTGAAGGCCAACCAATCCCTGATGGGTTTTCAGATATTCCTCGGTTGCCGTTAAGCCCTGACGGGCTTTGTCCATGCCATCGCGATCGGTGATTTCGTAGCACAGCAGGTGGCTAAGCCCCACCCTTTCGAAAGCTTTTGCCATTACCTCCAGCGACCCATGAATGAATGAGGGCGATGCATGGTGGTCGATGATGAAAGTAGAACCAGCTTTGGCACAACTTATGGCAGTGACCAGGGCGCTCAACTCCACGGCATCCCTATCGAGGCACTTATCCAGCGTCCACCATACATACTTCAAAATATCGTAGAAATTTTCGGGCTGTTTCCGGGGGGCAGGCATCCCTCTGGCCATGGCCGAATAGGCGTGGTGGTGTCCAACGGCAAACGATTTGGTAACCAACCTCCCGTGGCAATCAATTTGTTGATAATCAGCAATGTTGCTTAAAGTTTTCAAATCGTCCACCAGGTGGATGGCCTTATTGATTCCCTCGTCAACAACGATGTTTGTATGGAAAAACTCCAGGGATTCCCAATCGACATATGTGGCATTACGTAGTAGAATAGGCATCTCTATTTCTTATGGTTATCATTCAGCGTGAAACAATGATTTGTCTCTTTTGCAGAAGTAAAAGTAGGATAAAAATGCCAATTCATGAATTTTGGCATTATAAAACCGGACTAAAGCTATAATGCTTGCAACGTAGAAATATTTATTGCATTAAGTCTAAATGCGGATTCCCATTACCAGTACGTCGTCAACCTGAAAATGGTCTCCTTTCCACTCTTCAAAAGTTCCTGCAAGTATTTCGTGCTGCTTATACCCTTCCAAGTGGTGTATAGACGATAACAGGTTTTTGAATCTTGCTATGTTGAACTTGCTGCCATCGTGGCTGAATTGATCGGAGTACCCATCGGAGAACAGGTAAATCATATCGCCCGGTTCAACGGTAATGGAATGATTGAAGAAGGGATCGGTTTTAATATGCTGAGAAACAGGCATTCTATCTTCTCTGACCACAATGGGATTGGGCGAGCCATTGCCATTGTTTTTAAAGATATAAATCGGCAGATAGGCCCCGGAATACTGGAGTTCCATTGTTTTGGTGTTAAGCGCACACATGGCCATATCCATACCGTCATAACTTTCAGAACATCCTTCCACTATTATGTCGCTTTTGTATTGTCTCAGTGAATGGATGATTCTATCCCTCATTTCTTCTAGGACTGCGCTTGATTTTGTGATGTACTCTTTATTAAGAATATCGTTAAGGAATGCCATTCCCAGCATACTCATAATCCCTCCGGGAACCCCATGGCCTGTACAATCGGCAACGGCAAAAAGTTTGAATCCCCTGATTTCGTTTACCCAGTAAAAATCGCCACTGATTATGTTTTTAGGCCTGTGGAATACAAATGCATCGCTAAAAATGTGTTTAATGTCCTCAATCGGGGG
>JAKQEF010000064.1 GCA_029558675.1 Bacteroidota bacterium
CGCCTGTCAATACCGGTATCCACCTCCAACTTGAGAAGTTTTTGGGTTTTGGGTACAATCTCGGCACTCAGGATAGTACCGATACGAATATCCATTTTGGAAAAATCTTCGTAGGTTATGGTATCCTTTTGCGGCGTAGTCATGCTTTTGCTATTTTTATTCTGCTCCTTTGTTGCCGCCAACTTGGCCAGCTGTTTTTCAATGGCTTCGCCTTCGATTTTTTCAAATAGCAACTCCGGTTGATTTACTCTATGCCCTACGGGCAAAATATGGCTTTTACCGCCATCTTCCCACCTCAGCGCCTCGAGATTGAGCATTGCCATTAGCTTTTGGGTGGTAAACGGCAGGAATGGATTGGACAGAATGGCAATATTGGCCAGTATTTGCAGCGATATATTGAGAATGGTTTCCACTTGCTGAGGTTCCGTTTTGATTAACTTCCAAGGCTCCGTATCGGCCAGATACTTGTTGCCCAAGCGGGCTATGTTCATGGCCTCGCGTAACGCATCGCGAAAACGGAAACTCTCCAAATTCTTTTCAATGGCCTCCTTCAGTTTGGGCAGTTCCTCCAGGGTTTCACGGTCGTATTGGGTCAGAGGGCCCATCTCCGGTACTTGTCCCTGGAAATACTTATGGGTGAGCACCAGTGCCCGGTTGGCAAAGTTGCCAAGGATGGCCACCAGCTCGTTGTTGTTGCGTGCCTGAAAATCGCGCCACGTAAAATCGTTGTCCTTGGTTTCAGGCATATTGGCAGCCAGTGTATAGCGCAGCACATCCTGCTTTCCGGGGAACTCCTGTAGGTACTCGTGCAGCCAAACGGCCCAATTCTTCGATGTGGATATCTTGTCGCCCTCCAGATTTAGAAACTCATTGGCCGGAACGTTATCGGGAAGTATGTAGTTCCCCTCGGCCTTAAGCATGCTGGGGAAAATAATGCAGTGAAAAACAATGTTGTCCTTCCCAATGAAGTGAATCATGCGTGTATCGTCACTTTTCCAATACTTCTCCCACTCCGGCGTCAGTTCCTTGGTGGCCGATATGTAGCCTATGGGGGCATCGAACCACACGTAAAGCACTTTCCCCTCGGCCCCTTCAACCGGAACGGGAACTCCCCAGTCCAAATCGCGGCTTACGGCGCGAGGCTGAAGCCCGCTATCGAGCCAACTCTTGCACTGCCCGTAAACATTCACCTTCCACTCCTTATGCCCCTCAAGAATCCATTTTTCAAGAAAACCCTGATACTGTTCCAACGGGAGGAACCAGTGCTTGGTGGGTTTCAAAATGGGTTTCACCCCGCTTAAAGTCGATTTAGGATTTATCAGATCGGTGGCATTGAGGCTGGTTCCGCATTTCTCGCACTGATCACCATAGGCATTCTCGTTGGAACAACGGGGACATGTCCCTGTGATGTACCTATCGGCCAAGAACTGACCTACCTCAGGATCGAAATACTGTTCCGTGGTTCTCTCAATGAATTTGCCATCGTCATAAAGCTTGCGAAAGAATTCCGATGAGGTTTGATGGTGCACGGGCGACGAAGTACGGGCATAGATATCGAAGGCTATGCCAAAATCCTCGAACGACTTTTTAATGATGGCATGGTACTTATCCACAATGGCTTGTGGCGTAACACCCTCCTGTCTGGCCTTAATGGTTATGGGAACACCGTGTTCATCAGAGCCGCATATGGAAACCACATCGATACCCTTCATTCGGAGATAGCGCGTATAGATGTCCGACGGAACATAAACTCCTGCCAAATGCCCTATGTGGATGGGGCCATTGGCATACGGCAGCGCCGAAGTTATCAGGTATCGTTTGTATGCTTTCATAACCAATTAAATGATTTTTGTCAAAAAGTTGCTCGAAAAAGCCTCCTATCCCATTATGAATAGTAACTTAGTTGAGTTTTTCACTGTAAAACAAGGCAACAAATATAGAATATTTTTTCCCTTTTATGGAGTTCATATCCCCACCTTTTCTCAAAAAGGGCGATACCGTTGGCATAGTAGCCCCCGCCCGTAAAGTTGTTCCCGAGCAGATTGAACCTGCCATCCGCCTTATCAAAAGCTGGGGGCTAAACGTAATTACCGGAAAAAACCTCTACAACGAATACCACCAGTTCTCAGGTACAGATATACAAAGGGCTTCGGATTTGAATGAGATGATATCGAACCCCGGCGTATCGGCTATTCTCTGCGCCAGGGGAGGCTACGGCACAATTCGGTTGTTGGACCTGATTAATCTAAGAGAAATTCAACAAAATCCGAAGTGGATTATTGGTTTCAGCGATATCACCGTGCTTCACGGGATGCTCAACTCGTGGTATATGGTTGAAACCATCCACGGGGCTATGCCCTATACCTTCCCATCCGATGGTAACGACAACGAATCGACCACCAGCATGAGGAAAGTGCTTTTCGGTGAAGCACCAACATATGCCATCCCTCCTCATCCTCTCAACAGGCAAGAGAAAGCACAGGGCCGCTTAATCGGCGGGAACCTTTCGATTATACACAGCATCTGCCGAACCAATGCCGATATCACAACCGATGGGAAAATACTTTTCATTGAGGACCTGGATGAGTATCTCTACCACATTGACAGGATGATTATGAGCCTGAAGATGGGCAGGAAGTTGAAGAATCTGGCCGGTCTGGTGGTTGGCGGCATGAACGATATGCACGACAATGAAGTACCCTTTGGGAAAAATGCTCAGGAAATCATTCTGGATGCAGTTAAAGAGTATGGCTATCCCGTTTGTTTCGATTTCCCTGCCGGGCATGGCGATCGGAATTTGGCATTAATTATGGGTCGGGAGGTAACGCTTCAGGTGAATGAGCAAGGAACAACACTCACTTTCAAATCATCAGAACTGGTGTCAAAGTAGGGGTAATGCCTGTTTGACAACTACATGCGTGATACAGAATTGTAACCTTTCGGTATCTCGAAAACCTTTGAGCTAACGGGCGCCTCCTTAATCTCTACCACTGATATGCGCACCTTTTCCTTTCTCAGCAGGGTTCTCTCTTCGGTTAAAAGTGGGAAAAACTCATTACTGTCGGGGATACTTGCATACAGCCTTAGGCTGTAGGCCATATTATCCATAAACTTTAGAACCGTTTCAAGAAATTCAAACTTCTCTTCGGCAACCCAGTAAGCGATTTCGGTATTACGTTGTACGTCCTTAACCCGCCACTGGTAGCATTTATAGCCGTGTATCTCCTTGTAATTTCCCGTTTTCTTCCCCATTACCGGTTTCGAAACCTTCTCGTTCTGCTCCGTAACGGGTATCCCTGTGTACTGCTTACGAGAGTGTGAAATAGCAATGGCCTCCTCTTCGGGAAGGTTAATGATTTTGCTAATATCCAGATGCCGGTTATTGTCGTATTCGTCCACCCTCACCATATCACCTTTGATTGAAATGGTTAAATAGGTGGTATCGAAAATGGTTTCGAAAACAACGCGTATATTTCCTTCGAAACCATTGGCTTTTACCAGGAATGGTTCAAATAATACTAAAAAAGAGAGAGCAATAAGAAAAAAAAATCGATACATTGTCTTGCGTTTTACAACATTTTTTTATATTGCAAATATCCTTATTTGTTACGTTACAGCATGAGTAAAGTCGATGATTTACCTCACCACCAAAGGGTGGGAAAGGAGGGGGAAATTTTTGCCCTGGAGTGGGTATTGCGCAACGGGTACAAAGTGCTCCATACCAATTGGCATTTTGGTAAAAAGGAGTTGGACATCGTTGCGATAAAGGATAATACCATTGTCGTTTTTGAAGTGAAAACCCGCTTGAGCGACCACTGGGAAGAGCCCAAAGATGCCGTTAAGCGGCGTAAACAGAAGAATATTATTGAGGCAGCCGATGCGTATGTTAACCAGTTTGGCTACGAGCAGGAGGTGCAATTCGATATCATCAGCCTGCTATGTAAGGGCAACGGATTTGAGTTGGAACATATTGCCGATGCCTTTTATCCAACGCTTTAAGTTTTTAATTCCAAATCCCATGAACATTGAAGAGTTGAGAGAATTCTGTCTTTCGTTGGAGGGGTCCACGGAGAGCTTCCCATTCGACGAGGTAACCATTGTATTCAAAGTGGGAGGCAAAATATTTGCCATGGCTAACCTCGATGGGCTGCTTAGCGTTAATCTTAAGTGCCATCCCGAAGAGGCTGTGGAGCTACGCGAGAGGTATGACAGTGTCAGGCCGGGCTATCACATGAATAAAAAGCATTGGAATACCGTTATAATTGACGGAACAATACCCAACACAATTATTGCCCAATGGATATCAAACTCATATTCGATTGTTCTACATTCATTACCACGAAAATTATGCAAAAAGATTGCTGGTAACAACAAAAATGAATAACTTTGGTATAAGAGTTGTATGGCTCATTATTGTAAATGTTTAAAAAATTACAGCCATGAAATCATTTTCACTCACTTTGATAATCCTTCTCTTTGTAGGATTTGGAGCCAAAGCACAGGAGGTGTACCATGTTACCCGGGTAAGCGGGAACATCACCAATTTATCAACCGGTCAACCCATCGCTGCCGGCGTTGCCTTGAGCCCTGATGATCGCCTTCTGTTCGAAAGCCTCGAAAGCTATGCCATTACCATTGGCGAAAACATGAACCGTTTTCTTATCAAGTTGCCCGAAACCGAGGGGAACCTCGACAACCGGATGTTAACCGCATCGGTCAAAGAGGTGGCAACCCCAACCAAAATGCGCAACCTGATGCTTGCACGCTTCGATCCCAAACAGTCCGAAGTGAACGACCTTAGGCAGTATTTCGGCAACGACAAGTTCTCAATCATCGGCAATGCCGTTGACATCCAGTTAGACAAGCAGAAGTATCCGCTGTCCGATGACAAATTCATTGTATTCTACTATCGCGTTGACAACAACCCTATCTCAAAGAAAATTGGCAATCAGGATCAAACCCTTGTGCTGGAGAAAGATAAGCTGGTTGCCAGTAGTGCCGGATTTATTACGGGCAACGAGATTTCCAACCTGGCCGTTTACGAGTACGAAAGGTCAACAAACCGTAGTCAGGAGATTACAAAATTCACACTGGTTTTCGTTGATAAAGACGAACTCAAGAACGAGTTTTTCACCATTATCCCCATTCTAAAAAGGCAAAAAATGGCCGACGATGACATTAAGAAATACCTGATTGAGTACTACTACGACTTTTACGGAGCTACCGACTCGAAAACCATCGATCAGTTTGCCGATCAAATCGTAAAAAACTATCCGCAGTAAACATTTCCACCTTACAATATAATGCCAGGGGGCTGACCGAAAAACGGACAGCCCCTTTTCTGCTATGGTCAGCATGATACCCTAGTTAATTGGCGGCAGGCAGTTTTTAAACTCCTGATACCTCTCAGGGAAGGTTTGCCCCACCTTACCTCCCAGGCTTTGCCACACCTTGTTAATGGCCTCAATCCTGTTTTCGGGCGAAGGGTGTGTACTGAGGAATTCGGGAGGAGTAGGTGATCCCTCAAGTTTCTGAAAAAAGCCTGCCACCCCAAGGGGGTGATAATCTGTATCGTACAGATACTTAACGGCATACTCATCGGCCTCGTACTCGTTGTTCCGGCTATACTTTAAGGTGCCCAAACCCAAGGCCAAATCGGCAATAATGGACTCCATGATGGTGGGATTGTCGCCTAAAATAATTCCGGCTAACATGCTAAAACCATACTGTTTGGTGAGCATCTCCGTAGAGTGGCGCCTATCGGCATGCGCCATCTCGTGGCCCACCACGCCGGCAAATTGCGACTCATCGTCCAAAAAGCGGATAAGACCTGTGTAGAAGTACATATATCCACCCGGTGCGGCAAAGGCATTCAGCACATCATCCTTGTGAATAATCTTAACTTCCCAATCGAAACGTTGAGCATAGCGAAACTTTTCCGATTCCAGAATCTTATCGCGAATGCGATACATATGTTCATACGCTTCCGAGTAATCATCGGCACTGAGGATGGGGTAATTCACCGGATCGGCCAGAATGGCCGAATCTAGCTGTTTGCCAAATTGTATATCCTGATCAACGGTAAAAAAGTTTACCTTGCCATCATCGCATCCGTAAAACCACAGGACAACAAGAGGTAGTACAAACAATAGTAATCTTTTCATAGTATATAGTTTTATTTACAAATATACATTAGTTTTTATATCATCTTTCAACTTCAACAAAACAAAAAGGTTTCATAGCGATGCAAAATTGAATCATTTTCCTTTCACCTGAAGTAAGTTATTTTACTATATTTCAGCATATTATTAATTACAATTTGAGTTTTTATGCAAGTTTTGGTGCTAAATATATCAGGCTTTAGTGAGAAGCAGTTAAAAAAATTCAACCCGTAAAAAGTATCTTATCATATTTGTTGTAAAATTTTCTTTAAAAAATTTGTACCTTTGAATCAACTAATTAATTGGGAAATATCATGATCAGGTACACACTGTGCATAATCTTGTCAGCTGTATCACTGACCATCCATGCTCAACCATTGGTAAGCTACTTTTTAACGAGCCGTTCGGAGGTAAGCCGTGGGCAAATTTTTAAAACCATCGAGGAGTCATCCGAGGTTGTCATTAAGGGGGTTAACCCCCTGCCCGTTAAAACAATTAAAGAGTTCAACCCGCAGGGAAGCATCATCTCGTCGATATCATACAATGCCGCCGGAGGCAAAACCGCAGAAACCTTTTGGGAGTACACCAACGGTGAAAGGCTAACAAAAAAGACACACCGCTACTTTGCCAATATGGCAGGATGGCGTGAAGAAACCGTGATCATCAACTACGATGAGGAATCACGACTTCCCAAGGGGATTGAGTTTTTAAAAGAGGGAAAAATATTCCAAAGTGCCTCTCTCACCACCGATTCGCTGGGGCGGATAAAATCGGCCGAGGTGTACGGAAGCACAGGAGCACATCTCACCACCGAGAAGTTGCTCTACATAGAGCAGAACAATATGGTTAAGGTTATGGTTTACCGTGCCAACGGGCAATACCACGGGAATTGGACATACCCCATGGATCCTAATAAGGAGTTCAGCTTCGAATCGGTGAAGCGGAAGCTCTACCCCAACGGCGATGTTATGGTAGAAACGCTATCCTCATCGTCGAAAGGCGACCAGGCTTACTACTACGAATACCAGTACGACCCCAAGGGGAACTGGATTTTGAAGGAGACCTACCAGGTAGCCCTGGGTAAAAACTCCAGCATTAAAAACAAAAAGCTTGAGCATCGCATTACCCGCAAGATTACGTACTACTAACCTCACTCATTACTTACACCTTCGATATTTCATTGGTAATCGGCCAGTTGGATCTTTGCCAAAGTGGTGCCAATGGTTTTAACTTCGATCCATTATCGATAGTGATGAAAATGGTCAATTTCGATTTCGACAAACATTGCATTAGTAATCTGAATAGGAAAAACCTTTTATATCATACTGCCTTTCAGGATAGCAACCTAACTTCCAGCGCATTGCTAATGGGACACATCGGTCTAGGGACGGTTAAATTGCTGTAAATAAAATGGAAAAAGCCATGTCAAGTAAGTGTCATTGGTGCTGGTTGCACAGGGCATTATATCCGATAGACTGTTATTATTGAACTTGGTCAGAGAGAGACTATTTGAGCCCATAATCACAAGATACACAAACGATTGTGAAATACAACGTGTATGATTGGTGATTTTGACAACTCAATCAGCAGGCATAATTCTATATCATGTTGACATTAAGAATAATATTTATTCATGACTTAATTGCTATCCATATCAATCCATAAATACGGTTTTATAGCTATTTTAGCAACGTTTTTACTATATAACTCTAAACACTATTTATTAACCAAAACTACCTAACCAATCATGAAAAGAATCATCTTATTTTTAGCTGTTAATCTGCTTGCGTGCATCAGCTTTTCTCAAACCAACGTGCTGGCATGCTATTTCAGCCAAAGCGGAAAAACAAAACAGATGGCCGAGGCCATAGCTGAGGGAGCCCTAACCGAAAATGGTGTAAATGTTACCATAAAATCCATTGACGAGGTTACCGCCGAGGATCATCAGTGGGCCAAAGCAGTTATTGTGGGAACACCCGTACACAACGGGAACATACCCCATCAGGTGGTGGCCAAACTGCTGGAATGGGATGGCAAAAACCTACGCAATAAAGTAGGTGGGGTATTTGTAACTGCAGGTTCCATCTCTTCGGGAGAGGAGATTACCCAAATGAACCTCATTCTCAACCTTATCTGCAAGGGAATGATGGTTGTGGGTGGCCCCGATTTCTCCAATCCCTTTGGGGTGAATGCCGTTACCCGCGAGGAGCCATTCGGCTCGGAAACCATTGCTCCACAATTTATTAAAAAAGCCAATGCCTTTGGCATGCGAGTGGTGGAGGCAGCCAAGCAGCTGAAGTAACTTAAAAATAAGGATGGCGCAGCGTAGCGAATCGTTATACAGGAATAGGGTTCGGCGAAGCCAAACATTATACAAGAATATTACATACGATGATACTGATAATCTATCATCAAAACCAAAGACGTTGACTCTCCAACAAATGCAAAGGCGTTAACATTATTAGGAACAACACGGTGCAAGGTACCACATATTTCCTACGGATATCGCTGGTTAAAACCGCTCCTTTTTGTACCTTTATAAAGCTTTGTAGCCGAATGTAGAAGTCGCTTAACAATCGATGATTGAACAACTTACCATAGACAGGATTATTGCCGCAGCCGATGTGGTGGAGGTGATTAAGGATTTCGTTTCGCTTAAGAAAAGGGGAACAAACTACTTGGGTCTTTGCCCATTTCACAACGAGAAAACCCCCTCTTTCTCCGTTAGCCCATCCAAAGGGATATACAAATGCTTTGGATGCGGCAAGGGGGGTAACGTGGTGAACTTCATCATGGAGCACGAGCAGCTGAGCTATATCGAAGCCCTGAAATACCTGGCTAAAAAGTACAACATCGAGATTGAGGAGCGCGAGGTTACCGCCGAAGACATCAGGCTGCGTAACGAACGGGAGAGCTTGATGGTGGTTACCGCCTGGGCACAGCGCTATTTTACCAACAACCTGCACAGGCATGCCGAGGGCAAAACCGTAGGATTAACCTACTTCAAAGAGCGCGGATTCCGCACCGATACCATCGAAAAGTTCCAGCTGGGCTACTGCCTCGACGATTTTCGCGCCTTTACCGGCGCAGCCCTTCGCGAGGGGTATAAATTAGAGTACCTGGTTAAATCGGGTCTGAGCATCGACCGCGGGGGCGACGATGCCATCGATCGCTTTCAGGGAAGGGTTATCTTTCCCATCCACTCCATCAGCGGAAGGGTGATTGGTTTTGGGGGAAGGGTGATGAAATCCGATGCCAAGCTGGCAAAATATATCAACAGCCCTGAAAGCGAAATATACCACAAGAGCCGTGAACTCTACGGGATTTTCTTTGCCAAACAGGCCATCACCAGAGCCGATAAGTGCTTCCTGGTGGAAGGCTACACCGATGTGATCTCCATGCACCAGGCCGGCATTGAGAACGTTGTGGCCAGCTCGGGAACAGCCCTCACCCCCGACCAGATACGCCTTATCAAGCGTTTTACTTCAAATATCACGGTGATTTACGATGGCGACACGGCCGGAATCATGGCATCGCTCAGGGGGATCGACCTAATCCTCGAGGAGGGGCTTAACGTGAAGGCTATTCTGCTGCCGCAGGACGACGACCCCGATAGCTTTGCCCGCAAAAACAGCTCGAGCCATGTGATGGAGTACATCGAGCAGAACGAGAGCGACTTCATACATTTCAAGGCTAAGCTGCTGCAGGAAGAGGCCAAGAACGACCCGGTGAAACGCGCCGGCCTTGTCCGCGACGTGGTGAAATCCATAGCCATGATCCCCGAGAGCATCACCAGGGCCATATACATCAAGGAGTGCACGCGCATTTTCGACGTGGAGGAGGCAGTGCTATACTCCGAGGTAGCCGCACAGCGAAGAGCAAAGATGGAAAAGGTGTACGGTAGGCTTGAGGCAACCGTTGGGGTTGAACCCAAACCCAAAACCCCTTCGATGCCCGGGTTTGTCCACCGGGTATTCTGCGAGGAGCAGGAAAAGGAGCTGCTGATTTTCCTGCTCAAGCACGGAATGCAGCCATTCTATACGGTGGAAACCGATGATGGCGAGAGCGAGAGTGCAACGGTTTCCGTGGGCAAATACATAATTGACGAAATTCTGAACGACGACCTGGAGTTTACCAATCTGGTATATAAAAAGGTCTTCGACGAATACCACAAGCTCATCGCCTCGGGTAGCGATATCGACAGCCGGTTTTTTTTGAACCACCCCGATAGCGACATCAGCCGGCTGGCCGTTGACCTGCTCACAAGCCCACACAAGCTGAGCAAGATATGGGAGAAGTACCACGCCAACATCGACGAAGACGAAGATTTCCTGCATAAGGCTGTACCCAAAGCCATTCTGGCCTATAAGGGAAAAATAATGCAGATAGCTATTAAAGAGGTGAGCGATAGGCTGAAAAGCTTAGATTCACAGGCACAACCCGAAGAGGTGAACGATCTGCTGATGAGAATAAAAACCCTCACCGACCTGAAGAAGCAGATATCGAAAGAGTTGGAAAGGATAGTGCTTTAGCAATGAGCAAATTCGCTAATTCGGTTATTCGTAATCCCGACAAGTCGGGACGGTTATTCGTAATCCCGACAAGTCGGGACGGTTATTCGCAGATTTGTGAATTCGTTGATTCGTTGATTAGCGTCTCTGCGCCTTAGCGGTTAAACGGGGTGCGGGATACGGGGTGCGGGGTACGGGATACGGGGTACGGGGTACGAGTTCATTGTTCCTGGTTCGTTGTTCTTGGTTCCTAGTTCCTGGTTCGTTGTTCTTGGTTCCTAGTTCTTGGTTCCTTGTTCTTGGTTCCTAGTTCTTAACTCTTTGTGTTCTCTGCGGCTTCTTCGCGTCCTCTGCGGTTAATACGGGTTACGGGATCGGGGTACGCTTCACGATTAACGATTCACGATTTACGTTTCACGAATTCCCCCTGCCCGAAAACGGGCTTGCAGAAAATAACCCTGCACAATACAAACCACATATACAATAACTTACGACATTTGGCACTGATGTTGCACATCTAACCCCAATGGCAGGAATACGTCCGAAAACGGGCGATGCCATGCGTGGTGCTCTTTGCAAACCTATGACCAACGGACGTGCAAGGTAAGGCTGTTCACCTTTTTTCTTTCTGACCATCGCTTTACCCCCTTCAACACCAAAAAAGTTCCGTTAATCATAAAAATGCAGCGGATGCCGTAAATAGCTGTAAACAAAACGGCGAACTTACGTAACAACGTTTAATAACTGAAAAATAATAGCTAAACTTGCAAACTATTTTAGCGCAGAAACAGAACTAAAAAAACAAGAAACCAAATATTAACCAAACCTTTTTTTGAACTTGAAAACAAATTTTTTTAATCACTTAATCCTTAATTTAACAATTAAAGCTATGAGAACAAAAAATTTACTGAAAGTGGCCCTCACCATGATGGCCCTGTTTGTATTTATGGGTGTGCAGGCGCAGACCATTAACCACGACAACGACCCTGCACATGGAACAAACTACGTAGAAGCAGCAGCTAATACTTACCAAACCGTAGGTATAGGTTTTAGGCTTTACGTATGGCCAGACGTTGTGTATAGCCCCAACTACGATGGAACAGGTAATGTTGGCACTAACATTAACGCAAACTCTCGCTGGGCATGGAGAACAGGAGCAGATTGGGCAACTGGAGACGAGGTAAAAGCAGCAGCTAATGAGAACTTTATTGCTGTTACCCCTGCCATGCTGCCTGCAGCCAACAACTCTCGTACTTTCTGGGTACTTGAAACACACAGCCTTATCTCCTGCGAGGGTGCTGCAACCAGTCATGAAGTAACTGTAGTTGACGAGCCCAATGTTACCGCCTACGCTGGTGCCGGTGGAGCAGGCTGGACTGCAATAACTCCTGGTACTGAATTTAGACGTTGCGCTACTGGTGCCGATATAGGTGACCAGCTTAATATTACCATTGCCGAGGCAGGCGCACCCGCAGCAGCCAATAGCTACACATTTGGTATCACTGTTGAACAACAAGCACTAGATGCTAACCTAAATCCAGATGGAGCCCCTAGTGATGTTACTGCCGCCTTTGGTACATCAGCTACTCCAGCTGTGCTTACTGCTGGGTTAAACCAAAGCCATATTATACCTGCTTTGCCACTAATTGCAGCTAATACCCCAACCCGTTATACATTTACTATGACGGCCAATTCGCTGTACTCAATGATTTCCATTAGGTCGCAGCTAAGGGCAAATGTGGCAACAGCTGGCTTTGCAGTACCTGCTACAACAGTTACCTATACCATTCTGCCTACCCCCTCCACTGGTCCAATCTATCATATTCCCAACGCTTTCTAATGGTAGGCGTAGTATAGCATATCATTATCCCCGTGGGGCTTGCGCTCCGCGGGGGTTCAAGAAGGGGGAAACCCTTGAAGACGTTCTTTAAAAGAGTGTGCAAATTCGTAAATGCGCTATCCCGACAAGTCGGGACGGTTATTCGCAGATTTGTGAATGCGTAAATGCGTAAATTCGTTGATTCGCAGATTTGGTTATTCGCTAATTCGATTAACGTTTAACGTTTTTGTTCTCTGCGCTCCGAGCCTTCGGAGCTTTGCTTCCCGATACATCGGGATTGCGGCTCTTTGCGGTATTGCTTTAGTACCGCAGAGTTGCGCTAAGGAGCGCCAAGTTGCGCAGAGTTTTTACTCTTGGCGGTTCTTTGCGGTTCTTTGCTTCCCGATACATCGGGATTGCGGTTCTTTGCGGTATAATAAATTAGCAGATTTGTGAATGCGTTAATTTGTTGATTCGGTTATTCGCTAATTCGATTAACGATTAACGATTCACGATTAACGTTTTTGTTCTTTGCGGTTCTTTGCTTCTTTGCGGCTCTTTGCGGTATAGCTTCAGTATCGCAGAGTTGCGCTAAGGAGCGCCAAGTTGCGCAGAGTTTTTACTCTTGGCGGTTCTTTGCGGCTCTTTGCGGTATTGCTTTAGTACCGCAGAGTTGCGCTAAGGAGCGCCAAGTTGCGCAGAGCATTCGTTCTTTGCGGTTCTTTGCTTCCCGATACATCGGGATTGCGGTTCTTTGCGGTATAATAAATTAGCAGATTTGTGAATGCGTTAATTTGTTGATTCGGTTATTCGCAAATTCGATTAACGATTCACGATTAACGTTTCACTCCCGTCCCGATTCATCGGGATCGGGATCACGATTCACGTTTAACGAGTTTTGAGGGGGAGATTTTTTTTAATTAGGTTTTGTAAAAATTTTTGTTTGAAAAGATATCTACACATATTATTTAGTTTTCTGGCTTTTATCGCGGTAGGCCATAAAGCCCTATCCCAAAACCCCTACGACCTGCCCATGGCGTGCGTGGGTACGGTGGAGGAGTACTGGGTGAAGGGCTTCAACGGGGCGTCCGATTTCCAGTGGCGTATCCTCAACTCCGACGGTGAGGAAGTGAGCACCAACTACTACACGGTTATCAACAACGGCGACAGCATACTGGTAAACTGGAGCCCGCAACTACCCGGCGGGATATATACCTTTGAAGTGATTGAGCACTCGCACCTTGGCTGTACGGGTGAACCCTACACACAGGATATTGTGCTCAACTCGTCCGATTTTCACGTACCCCTGGAGTTTGTCAACGAGTTCTTCCAGGTGTGCCAAGGGAATACCGCAGCTTTGGAACCGGGTGATTTTATCAACTACCTGTGGACCATAGATAACTCCACGGCTCCGGTGTACTACACCGGCGAGGCTGGCACCTACGAGGTACGTCTTTACGATAACGACTACAGCTGCTCGTTCCACGATATCGAGCTAAGGGTGAACCCCCTGCCCGTGGTTGATCTGGGCCACGACACCACGCTGTTCGGCGGTCAAACCATGGTGCTTAACGTGTACAATCCCACTTTCAGCAATTACGAGTGGAGCACCGGGGCCACCTCGGCATCCATCATCGTGGAGGGTGGCTATGGCGACCAGTTTATATGGGTGGTGGTAACCGACGACAACGGGTGTACCAACTCCGACAGCATCAATGTTTACGCTGAGGACCTTACCAAATTACGTATCCCCAAAGCATTTATGCCCGACACCGATGGTGAGAACCGCACGTGGAAATTCCCGGCTCCCAAACCGCCCCACTACGTGGACAACGGGCTGTGGAGCTACCTGAACGATGTGGATGTTCTTATTTACAACCGTTGGGGCAAATTGGTTTGGAAATCCAGCGGCCCGTTCAAGGAGTGGGATGGCCGCGATTTGGGCGGAAGGCCGCTTCCAATGGATTCGTACCACTACATCATACGTATTACGGTTGATGGCAAAACATTCAACTACAAGGGAAGTGTAACCATCATCAGATAGAAAACGGCAGGTTTGAATAATAAAAAAAGAGGTGAAATGAGGCAGAAAATATACATATTGCTGGGGTTGCTACTGCTGGGGGGCGCAGCCGGTGCTCAGCAACAGCCCATATACAGCCAGTATATGATGAACCC
>JAKQEF010000068.1 GCA_029558675.1 Bacteroidota bacterium
AGGGTTGCATTATCAACAGCTTTCCACTCTCCGGTACCATTGGGAATTCTGCTATATGATTTAGGAGCCAGATCAGAAACGCCAGAATCAAGGTTATCCATAGACCCTCTTAAGAAAAAGTCTATCCTATTGCCCGATGGATCGAACATTTCAAAAAGAATTGATTTTTTTGCGGAAAAACCTTTAGAAATGCTGTGATCGTATGGAGCATTGGGGTCATTGGGGTTGGTAGTGTTGTTTTTCGTCCCCAAAATGTAGTATTTTCCTGCTTTCAGAGTTGTATTGTCGGGTATGGTTCCCACAACACCGTCACCGGCATCACCGTTACGTTTAAAAAATACGCCTGAAATATCAATGTCTTTGTCGGTTTTATTGAACAGCTCGATGAATTTTTCTTCATCGGATGGAGCACCTGCCCAAATTTCGTTAAGAACAATGCCTTTGTAATTAATGCCTCCAACTTCGAACTGAAGGGTGGTTTCAGGAGCCCCTGCAGGTTCAAATGTGGTTAAGTCCACTGAATTAACCGCCTTGATATAGTAATTGATTACTGTTGTGGGATCCTGAGCAGGAATTTCGGCAGAATAAACATTAGCATCGCCTTTTACCATGTTCACTGTTGTAAAAGTAGTTTCAGTACTTTTTTTGTAAAAAAGTTCTGCACTTTTCAGCGCCCCGTTATCGTCAAGAATTGTGGCTTTAACGATAAATGGGCCATCACCGGTAACTTCCACATCTTTGATAAGTGGCGGGTTTTTTTGTTCTTCTTTGCACGATACGAAAACCATTAACGTACCCATCAGCACGATGCTGATTGCGCTTAAAATTCTTTTTTTCATGATAGTAGTGTGTTTAAATTAGTAAAATGGGTTAAAAAAGGTATAAAAAGGTATAAATTAAAAGTCAATTTCAAATCTCGTTCCAATCCAGTAATAATCGTACCCTTTTTCCGGAACCGGCCAGTTATACTTTGTGCTGGCATGCTTGTCGTGATTAACATAAGCTCCGTTAAGAGTGATTCTAACATTCCTGTATGCCCAGTAGGTTACAGCCAAAGATGCAATTTTTGCCTCTCCTCCAAATACTTCTGCCGCTTCATCATTCAGATTTATGGTACTGTATCGTCCAGCAATTTCGATGGTACCCCATTTGTGTTTTGGACTAACGCGTGTAAATTCACCGTCGTTGTAGTTAAAGTTTACCTTATCGCCCAAGGGGAAAAAGCCAACTTCAATATAGTGTCCATTGTATTGAACATCATTCAGATTTTGGCCGGTGTAATTGATATCGGTATAAATCGGCCCTCTGTCCAGGATCATTATTTTATATTCGCCCTGCAAACGGAACGAGTGGTATGCGAAAGCCAGTTCGGTATTGGCTATGATAATGTGTTTTACATACTTAACAGCATCAGTATCCAAAAACCTTTTTTGAGAGATGCGGTTTTCATCATATGTTCTGATTCTCACTGTATTGAATCCTTCATCGGTAATCTCAGGAGTACGGTACGAACCACCCAGGCCGATGCCCAGCGTTACATCGTCTTCGTTTACCGCGTATCCCATAACTCGACCCGTAACTGCCCAGCTTGATTCTGTACCAGTTCTCTGCTTTCTGCGCGTATCTTTTCCCTCAATACCATATGCCTCGTCGGTGAATAGGCCAAATCCGGTCATAAACCTTGAATGAGAGTATTTCATTCCAATACCAACGTGGCGACTTGGATCGAATTCACTGCTTGCCGGACGTTCCATAAATGTTACATACCGTGATGTGGTATTGGTCATCATCCCCATGGGCTCGCGGAATTGACCTACTTTAAAATCCAGATTATCATTAACACTGTACTGCAAATACACGTCGTTGATATCGATTTCAAGGTTTCTAAAGTCAAAATCCACCTCTCCGTACCATTTTTCGGATAGCTGACCCTTAATGCCAATCCTTGCCCTGCGTATTTGTCCACCATCCGATAGCTGTATGGCATCAGGGTTTCCGGCAGGAGAAAGATCGTTGTCGTAATTATCGAAATGTTTGGTGAAGTCGATGTTAACCCTCATATCTGTCCATAATTTAAACGACTTGTCTTTTGATTCAAAGGTGAGTACACCATTCCTGTTTTCTGTGCTCAACTGTTGGCGATCAACTTTTTGTCCGTACTGGTTTAGGCGAACATTGCTCGAAAGGGTAATGTCGAGTTTACTTTTCCCTATTACCACTACCTCCATATCGTCAAAGTCGGGGTGAGAAAAAATGAGAGTTTCGGTTGACTTTTCGTCAACGGCAACTGAGTATGAGCCAGATTCGTTAGATGTTGCAACGGTAACGGCCCCTTTCAGTCGAACGGTAACACCGGCAATGGGTTTCCCATCGATGTTCGATGTGATAGTACCGGTTACATTCCTGCTTTGGGCGTGCAATAAGGCTGTGATGGCCATAAGCATTCCCAGGATTAAAAATTTCCGTTTGTTTTTCATACCTGCATACAATTAGAGTTAGTACTTAGTTTATAGTGATTTAAGAAATTCAGTTAGGTTTTCTCTATCTTTCAATTCAAGTTTTTTTCGTAGTCTATACCTCGCTATCTCAACGCTTTTCGGCGAAATATTGAGCAAAGGAGCTATTTCCTTCGACGAGAAATCCAGCCGTATCAGTATTGCAAGTCGCCTATCACTTTCTGTCAAATCGGGATATCGGGTGGCAAGTCGTTGATTAAAATCGCGATGTATTTTATCCACTTCAAGGTTAAATACTTTAACCTTATCGGAGTTGTTCATCTGTTGTTTAATCAGCATCATCAGGTTGTCGAGTTTAGCCGATTGTTCAACATCGTTTTTAGTCTTTTTTATCTCGTTTATGGAAGACAAAATTGAAGACAAAAAGTTCTGCTGCTCGATAATATTTAGGGCATAATTTACCAACTCATTCCGTTTAAACTCAAGCTTGCTTGCCAGGGAGGTATTTTCAAGGCGCATGGCCCTTAGCTCTAATTCGGTCAATGCACTTTGCGCCTCGATGAGTTCTTTTTGTTTTTTCAGAAGAGCGTTTTGTGCATCTATTTTTGATTTACGCTGCCTGAAAATTAAATAGATAATGGGAACAAGCACCAATATTGCAATGGCGAATGCGAATGGATAAACCATGTTGAGATTATTGGCTACGTCTAACTTAACATCTACCTCAGTTACAGATGGACTTGCCAGCTGTTCGTTGGTGGCTTCGGTAACATTAAGGTCGAAAACGTTTTGAATAAAAAATAGGGCAAAAAATGAGAGAATGCACGAAACCAAGGGGATAAGCAACCATCCTAACAGTATATTACCTATGGTTTTGAGTTGCAACTCTTGAACGCCTTTCACCAACCCGATGCCAATAATAGCACCCACCACCAATTGCGAGCTGGAAACGGGAACTAAGGGTATTCTTGGTAGTCCAATATTCTCAAGCAGAATGGATAGGCTGGTAGAGGAGAATATGAAAAGTACCAGTGAGTGGGCCAGAACAACTACTATGGCAGCTTCAGGGGTGAGATTCATTATCCCCCTACCCACGGTTTCCATCACTTTCGACCCGTATGTAAAAACACCAATGGCTATGGATATTCCACCCAAAAGAAAAACAAGTTTTATCCCTGTTATTTGGAAAAGGCCAAAATCAACCACTATTGGAGGAATCGACCCGACGAATACTCCTACCACGTTGGCTATGTTATTTGCCCCCAAGCTGTATGCTCCAAACGCCCCAACAATGATTAACCCCCAACGGATGTAGCCATCGAGTTTTATGAGGTGAATTTGAAGTTTTCGCAATAGCCAACGGGTCAATATGAACAGCAAGGCTGAAAAGATAATGCCTAGTATCGGACCGACAAGCCATGTTGACAAGATTGTGGTCAGAGTTGAGTAATCGGTGGGGTTGCCGGTGAACAGGTTCCAGCCAATGATTGAGCCCACAATGGCTTGGGTTGTTGATGCAGGTAGTTTATTCCTGTTAAATGCAAAAACGGTGATAGCAGCACAGATGGCAACAGTGAAAGCACCCGCAATGGCATCCACTGTTCCCAGTTTCCCTAATGTCTCCGTAGTTCCCGAACCCTGCACTACTGCCCCTAGAATTATGAAGATGCTTGCTATGGTGGCGGCAGTCCTAAAGCGCAACATTTTCGCCCCCACGGCAGTACCGAAAATGTTGGCTGCATCGTTTGAACCCAACGACCAACCTAAAAATAATCCTCCTGTTAGAAAAAACAGAAACACAGCAATAGATAGGGTTAAATTGTACGTTTAATGGCCATTATAGACAGCAGGTCGGCAACCTTTTGCGCCACATCCGAAACATTCTCGATATGCAGTGTAAAGTATCGCAGGTGAAACTTTTCGCTCAAATTTAGATTGGTCATTTCATGAAATACCTTTTTCTTTATGGCTAAAGCCATTTTATCGGTTTCCTTTTCGAAAAAGTAAACTCGATGTAGCTGGTCTCTAACAGTATCCGGTGTCCTAAAGAAAGCTCTGACGGTTGGCAGTAACGATTCAACTGCTGAAACAGACAGCTCGGTCAACTTGTTGAAGTCCTGATTTAATTCAACGGGAATGCTGGGCATTTCCACATCGAATTGCGATAGATTCTCTTTTACGGTATCCAGAATGGTATCCATATCGTCCAGCAGTTTGAGTAAATCGCCTCTGAACTGAGGAACCAAGGATCGCGTGTAGAGTAAATTCTCAACCTCCTTTTTAATCAGATCGGCATCGTTCTCCAACCTTACCAAATTCATGAGATTGTCGTGAAAATTTTCTTTATTACCATACAGGTAGTTATTCACGCCATTTTTAAAGACTAAAACACCCTGATCAACCGTGTCGAAAAAATCTTCGAGGAGTTTGATAACCTTTTTTGAACCA
>JAKQEF010000073.1 GCA_029558675.1 Bacteroidota bacterium
GATTCAATGCTATCCAATGTTTTTAACTTCTCAAGATTTTGGGTTAGTTCATTTCTTAGCGGAATTATTTTTCGGCTATTATACATGGTTTGACCTATGAACTCGAACAGGTGATTGCTTCGCTCGAAACATCCAGCAAAAATATTGAATATCTGACTGTTAAGAAAAAGCGATTCGGGGTCGCACCTGTTATAATTTTCGCTATCCCCGGTGATATTAAACTCGATAAAATTAACGCACTCGTTTTTGGTCATCAGGCCAAGTTTCATGGCATTTTTTTTAATCAAAAATAGCTATTTAAGAATATATGCGACGGATATTTGTATAAAACGATGACAAACTTCGTTTAACACTGTGCAGGCATAATAATTTGGAAATATAACACAAGATTTAAAATAGGTTGAAAGGGTCAACCATCGCCTCAACAAACGTTTCGCCATGCTTTTGAGTGGTAAAGGGTATTATGCTAAGAACCGGTATTTCAGATTCATTGATTATCCTATACGCGAAACTGCCAATGTAGTGATCCAAATACCGTCCTTCGGCACGCGCCATTACCATGATTAAATCAGCATTAATTTCTTTGGCATAGTCCAATACGTGTTCGTGGTCGTTTTTTTCCGATCTCCTGAAAAGCTTATTTGTACAGGCAATGCCATTAATTCTGAATGCCCTTTGTACTTTTTTTAACCTATTGAATATCCTGCTTGTAGGTAATACAATACCTCCTGAGTGTACAGAGACAATGTGGATATGAGATCCAAAAAATTTACTGAAAGAAATGGCATGGGCCACCTTCTCCTGTGTGCCCTTGTTCAAATTTAAAGGGAGGACAATATTCTTAAATCCAATGCTGTAACGCCCTTTCAGGGTGATTACCGGACACGGTGATTCACTGAGAACTTTTATGGTGTTGGATCCCAGAAATTTACGAAGACCTTGGTTTGTGCCATTTTTCCCCATTACGATAAAGTTAACCTTTTGCTCTTTGGCCTTTCTGAGGATACATTCGTGCACCTTGCCAACCTCAACGGCGTACGAGAAGGGTATATCGGTGGAGGCATACTCTTTTTCTGCAATTTGCTTTAACTTACCTTCAATGTCTCGCCTGGCATCTTCGATATTCGACGGGTTAAATCCTGAAAACAAATCGGATGATTCAATGACGTAAAGCAATAATATTTCTGCTTTAACAAATCGGGCTAAATCGTAGCATTGATGCAGTGCATTCATCGACTGCTCTTGAAAATCGATGCATACAAGAATTCTATTGCTGTTTGTTGGCTCCATGATTTAAAAAAAAGATTCTGTATAACGTTAAGGTTAAAATTGAACAACTATTATCGAATCAATGGCATAGTTTTTCAACAATATGGAAATCGCTTTAATTCAAATTGTAGAACTCTGCATATAAAAGATAATTTAACATCGCATTGTACAAATTTTTTCTAAAATATCAAAGACTGGCTCTTTAAAAAAAACAACATTTTTTTTTTAATTTAAAATAATGTCTCATATTTATTTTTAGATTTGCAAACGAGATGCCCTTTTTTAAATATTTTTTATCGTCACCATAATATTTCAACAATTGACATTGACTTAAACCGAAATCAATTTTATTAATTTGGAGGAACTACTATGCAGAACAAGTTACAAGAGCTAACTGAGAAGATTTACAAAGAGGGTTTAGCTAAGGGAACCGAAGAGGCAGCCCAAATTGTTGGTAAGGCCAAGGAGGATGCTTCGAAAATTATTGCCAATGCCACCAAAGAGGCTGAGCAAATTGTAGCTCAGGCAAAAAAACAGGCCGACGACTATAAGAAGAATGTGGAAACAGAAGTTGCCATTTCTGCCCGTCAGGTTGTAAACGGTTTGAAACAGGACTTATCTGCACTCATTGAAGCACAGGTGATAAAGGCACCTTTAATGGATGCTTTGAAGGAAGTCGAGTTCATAAAAAAGGTTATCGAAACCGCCATTCAGAAATGGGATCCCAACTCGTTACAGAAGATATCGCTTCAAATTCTTGTCCCTGAGGCGATTAACAAGGAGTTGACCGACTACCTGAAGTCAAAAAGTCATGCCCTCATCAATAAGGAATTTGTTGTAGTTCCTGACAAAAACATTAAATACGGCTTTAGGATTGGCCCCAAAGACGGCAGTTACATCATCAGCTTTACTGAGAAAGATTTCGAAAACCTCTTTACGGAGTATATGCGCCCCCGAATAGTTGAATTACTTCTTGGAGGTAAGTAGTATGGCCAGAGAGTACCACTACTTGATTGCCGGTTTGCCCGATCTGCTTATCGATCAGGACCGCAAGGATTTTAGTTTGGAAAGGCTCAGGGCTGAGATGAAGGATCATCTCCATCCTGCAGATTATATGCAGGTTGAACAACTTTTCCTTGAGTTTGATAACGCTAACTTCCAGAATCACATCTTTAACCGAAATCAACAGTTTAACCCCGATTCAACCATCCCTGAAAATTACTATGCCGAATTGGAAGAGCATATCGGCATGTTCCCATCGTACATACAGGAGTTTTACCGTTACTTCAAAGGGGGAAATGAAGGTGACGAGGATGATGATAATAAAGTTTTCAAAAGCAGGGTGGAGAAAAATCCTGAAGTAGTATTTCAGGAATACTTCTTCTCGTACATGGGAAATTCCCGCAATTTTTTCATTGCGAGTTGGTATGGGTTTCTACGCGATTTCAATAATATTCTTACAGCAATAAGCTGCCGTAAGCAGGGGATAGACGTGGCTACCCAACTGGTTGGCGAAGGAGAACTTGTTGATACCCTTATCCGAAGTCAGGCAGCTGATTTCGGGCTTAAAAAAGAGATCGGTTACCTGGAACAGCTTCTCCAGATTGCTGACCTGAACGATATTATGGAGCGAGAAAAGCGTATAGACTTGCTTAAATGGAGTAAAATAGATGAGATAGTTACTTTCGATTATTTCAATATCCATGCGATTCTTGCTTTTCTTGTTAAAGCCATCATTGTTAACCGTTGGCTTAAACTCGATGCGCAGATAGGCTCAGAAATGTTTAAGAAAATGGTTAACGATCTTCGCGAATCCTACTCCCTACCCAAAGAATTTTAATGTACATAACGAAATAAATCAAATAGAATAATTCATGAAAACCAAAGGAAAAGTAACAGGCATTATCGCCAACTTAGTGTCGGTTGAAGTGGATAGCCCCGTTGCGCAGAACGAGATATGTTACATTTACCGCGGTGGTGTCAAACTTATGGCCGAGGTCATAAAGGTTATTGGCAAGAATGCCTATGTGCAGGTTTTTGAAAGCACACGAGGCTTAAAGGTCAACGATACCGTGGAGTTTGAAGGCCATATGCTCGAAGCAACCCTGGGTCCCGGACTACTGTCGAAAAACTACGATGGTCTTCAGCACGACCTTTCAAAAATGGACGGCATTTTTCTTAAGGCCGGCGATTACACCGATGCACTCGATTATGACGTGGATTGGGAATTTACACCACTCGTCAAAGTGGGCGATGAGATAACGGCAGGATGTTGGATAGGGGAGGTACCCGAAAACTGGATTAACCATAAAATCATGGTACCTTTTAAGCTCACCGGAACATACACTGTTAAATCCATTGTAGAAAAAGGGGTGTATAAGATTAAAGATACCATTGCAGTGGTAACCGATGGCGATGGCAACAGCATCAACCTTTCGATGGAGCAAAAATGGCCGGTGAAAATGGCTATCACTGCATACAAGGACAAACCGCGTCCATTTAAAATTATGGAAACCGGTGTAAGGTCCATCGATACATTCAATCCCATAGCCGAAGGGAGTACAGGCTTTATCCCCGGACCTTTTGGCTGCGGAAAAACAGTACTTCAGCATGCCATTTCCAAACAGGCTGAGGCAGACCTTATCATTGTCGCCGCCTGCGGCGAACGCGCCAACGAGGTAGTGGAGATATTTGCAGAATTCCCGCACCTCGACGACCCCAGAACCGGCAGAAAGTTGATGGAGCGTACCACCATCATTGCCAATACGTCAAACATGCCTGTAGCCGCAAGGGAAGCTTCGGTTTATACGGCCATGACCATTGCCGAATACTATAGGGGCATGGGATTGAAAGTGCTGTTACTGGCTGACTCTACATCGCGTTGGGCGCAGGCACTCCGCGAGATGAGCAACAGGCTTGAAGAGCTTCCGGGCCCCGACGCTTTCCCCATGGACCTACCGGCAGTTATTGCCAACTTCTACGCCAGGGCAGGTTTGGTTTACCTGAATAACGGGCAAACCGGATCGGTTACCTTTATCGGAACCGTATCGCCCGCCGGAGGTAACCTGAAAGAGCCCGTAACCGAATCGACCAAAAAAGCTGCACGGTGTTTTTACGCCCTGTCGCAGCAAAGGGCCGATGGTAAAAGGTACCCTGCAATCGACCCCATGGATTCGTACTCAAAATACCTTGAATACCCCGAAATTATTGATTATCTGAATGAAACCATTGATGCAAAATGGGTAGAAACGGTACTTAAGGCCAAAAACTTTGTGCAGCGTGGAAAGGAGGCCTACGAGCAGATAAACATCCTTGGTGATGACGGCGTCCCCGTAGAGTACCACGATCGCTTCTGGAAAGCCGAACTTATCGATTTTATTATCCTGCAGCAGGATGCATTTGATAAGATTGACGCTTCAACTCCATTGTTGCGTCAGAAGTTCATGCTCGATCTTATTGTAGGCATTTGCGATAACCCATTCAAGTTCGAACATTTCGAGGAGTGCTCAACTTTCTACAAAGGGCTTATCAACTCCCTGAAGCAGATGAACTACTCTGTTTACGAGAGCGAGGAGTTCTTTAAATTCGAGGAAGAAGTTAAATCAATTATCAACGAAAGAAAGGCATAAGGATAATGGAAACAAAAGCTTTTCAAAAGATATATACCCAACTCGTTGGAATTACGAAAGCAACCTGTTCTCTCAGAGCACAGGGTGTTGCCAATGAGGAGTTGGCCATGGTGCACGGCAGATTGGCCCAAGTAGTGAAAATAATTGGCGATGTGGTTACCCTTCAGGTGTTTGGCGGTACTGAGGGTATTCCAACCAATGCCGAGGTTATTTTTTACGGCGAACCCCCCAAGTTAAAGGTTGGGGACGATTTAGCCGGACGCTTCTTTAATGCATATGGGGAACCCCTGTTTGGAAGCACCGATGTGGAAGGTTCTCCAAAGGAAATTGGCGGCCCGTCGGTTAATCCATTGCGTCGTAAACAGCCTTCGGAATTGATTGCAACCGGCATTGCCGGTATTGACCTGAACAACACCTTGGTAACAGGACAGAAGATTCCTTTCTTTGCCGACCCCGACCAACCTTACAATCAGGTTATGGCCAACGTGGCACTCCGTGCCAAGGCCGACAAAATTATTTTAGGCGGAATGGGGCTTACCAACGATGACTTCCTGTATTTCAAAAACGTTTTCGAAAATGCGGGCGCTCTCGATAGGATAATCTGTTTTGTCAATACCACCGAGCAGCCCCCTGTGGAACGACTTCTGGTTCCTGACATGGCTCTCACCGCAGCCGAATACTTTGCTACGGAGAAGAATGAGAAAGTGCTGGTGCTACTTACCGACATGACCCTGTATGCTGACGCATTGAGCATTGTGTCCAACCGTATGGATCAAATCCCCTCCAAGGACTCCATGCCCGGTTCGCTCTACTCCGATTTGGCCAAGGTGTACGAAAAGGCAGTGCAATTCCCCGATGGCGGATCCATAACCATTATCGCAGTAACCACCCTGTCGGGTGGCGATATTACCCACGCGATCCCCGATAATACGGGCTACATTACCGAAGGGCAGTTATTCCTTCGCAAGGATTCCGATACTAACAAGGTAATTGTTGACCCATTCAGAAGCCTTTCGCGTTTGAAGCAGCTGGTCATTGGTAAAAAAACCAGAGAGGATCACCCACAGGTGATGAATGCTGCAGTAAGGCTGTATGCTGACGCTGCAAATGCAAAGACCAAGTTGGAAAATGGATTCGACCTATCGGAATACGATGAGCGATGCCTCAAATTTGCACACGATTATTCGCTTAGGTTGTTGGCCATTGATATCAATATTGACATTGATGCCATGCTTAATCAAACCTGGGAACTATTTGCCAAATACTTCACCAAGGCAGAGGTAGCCATCAGGCAGGAGTTTGTTAAGAAATATTGGCCGGCTGAACAGTAATACCATAAATCATGGCAATCAAGTATCAGTTTAACAAAACATCACTTCACGAGCTTAACAAGCAGCTTAGGATTCGCCTACGTGCACTGCCAACCCTTAAGAATAAGGAGTCGGCACTTCGTGCCGAGGTGAAACGGGCCAAAGACAAGGCTAAGGAGCTGGATAATGCTCTTCTCCGAAAGATCCAAGAATACGATTACATGGTAAGACTTTGGGGAGAGTTTGAGCACAGCCTTGTTAGCGTTGAGGACGTGGAGATGACCGTGATAAAAATTGCCGGAGTGCGCATTCCCGTTTTTAAGGAAGTTATCTTTAAAGTAAAGGATTATAGCCTATTTGCCCGTCCGCCCTGGTATTCCGAAGGGGTTGATATACTGAAGGAACTGGCACGAATAGGTATTGAGGGCGTTTTCTATGTGGAAAAGATGCATTTGTTGGATCATGCCCGCAAGAAAACAACGCAGAAGGTTAACCTTTACGAGAAGGTTCAAATACCCGGCTATGAGACCGCCATAACGAAGATTAAACGCTTTATGGAGGACGAGGAAAACCTTGCCAAATCGGCTATGAAAA
>JAKQEF010000101.1 GCA_029558675.1 Bacteroidota bacterium
GTTAGCATCTTTCAACCCCTATTCTCCTCAGCAGGTGAATGGGGTGGAAAAAATGATGAGACAAATTGGAGAATATATTCAAACAATCGACTTTAGCACGGAAGAGGAGCATGACAAATCGAAGTAAAAAATTTTCCAAGGCAATGATTAACAGGTTATCGCCCAAAGTGTACTACGCTGCTACCTTTGGTTTGCTTTTGGTTTTATGCTCTTGGCTACTTGTTTTCGTTGCGCAGGGTATCCCTTTCTCTTTCAATGGCATTGCCAAAATCCATGCAAACAACCCCTCACTATGGATTATTGATTTACTCCCCGTTGTCTTTGCTTATACTCTTCATCTAATAGAAAAAAGGCATAACGAAAAAGTAAGCTTCCTGGAAGGAGAAATCGATCAGCGCGAAAAGGATACCAGTAAAAATGCCCTGTTTGCCAAATCCATCGGCGAAGGCAACTACTACGCCCCATTCCAGATAGGAGACGAGGATGATATTCTGGGAAAATCGCTTCTGGCAATGCGCGACAACCTGCTGGAGAACAATAAAAAGGAAACAGAGCAGAATTGGATTGCCAACGGAAAAGATCAGGTTGCTCACATACTTCGGATACACAACAACTTAGAAGAACTCTCATACGAGGTATTGGTAAAGTTGATTAAATATATCAACCTGATTCAGGGAGCCCTCTACCTGTACGACGAGGAAAAAAAGGTATTGATCAATTTGGCCTCATACGCTTACAATCGCAAGAAGTACATCAAGCAAAAGTTTAAATTGGGCGAAGGGTTGATTGGACAGTGTGCCTACGAAAAGGATATCATATACCGTACCGAAATCCCCGATGACTATATTTCCATCTCTTCCGGTATCCTAGGGGACAGGAAACCCCAGAGTTTACTTATAGTTCCCCTTATCACCGATGAGAAACTTGAAGGGGTTATCGAATTCGCATCCCTCGATCAGCAAATATCCCCGTTAACCATCCGTTTTCTCCGCGAAATGGGCGAAATCATAGCACGCACCATATTCAATCTACGGGTTAACCAAAAAACCGAACGCCTGCTGCTCGAAGCCCAGCAAATGACCCAGGAGCTCAAGGAGAACGAGGAAGAACTTCGGCAAAATGCCGAAGAGATGAGGGCTACACACGAAGAGTTGGAAAAATCAAATCTTAAGCTGGAGTCGAAAATCCAAGAGGTTGAGAATGCCCAAAAGCGGTTACACTCCCTTTTGGAAAATGCCTCTGAGATAATCTCCATTTACAGCAGTAGCCTTAAGTTGACCTACATAAGCCCTTCGGTAACCAAAATTTTGGGTTACACCCCCAGAGAGATGGTGAATGGGAAAGACATCGATCGCTTAACTCGAAAAGGCGAGCAAGACCTGAGCGACATGTTTCAAAAATTGCTGGATACCCCTAGAATGCCACTCACCATTCAGTACACCTTTATGAAAAAGGACGGAACGAAGCTTTTCCTTGAGGTAACCGGGCGCAACCTGCTGGATGATGTGGCTATCAATGGCATAATTCTTAACTCGCAGGATATCACCGAACGCAAACGTGCCGAAAAGGAGGAGAGAATGCGCAGCAAGATGCAATCCCTCTCAGAAAACTCGCCCGATATGATTATGCGTTTAAATACTTCGGGACAATTCTTTTACGCAAATCCGATGGTTGATCAATACTTGGGCATCCCGGCCAAGGAGGTAATTAACCAAACCCTCAACTCCATTGAGATGAATGAGGTATTAACCAATTACCTGAAAGAATCCATAAAAACCATTAAAACTACCAAGGATAAAGTTGAGGGAGATTTGGCATTCAACTCCATGATGGGTGAGACCATAATGCACATCTCCGCCATTCCCGAATTCAACGAGAATGAGTTGGAAACCATACTTTTTGTTGGGCACGATATAACAGAAGCCAAGCGCATCGAGCTGGAGATTCAGGATAAAAACCGAAAAATCACGGAGAGCATCAACTACGCCCAGCGAATTCAAACCTCCATTCTCCCCAACAACAAGATTATCCGTCAGTACCTTCCCAAATCATTCATTTACTACAAACCCCGAGATGTGGTGAGCGGTGACTTCCCCTGGTTCTTTGTGAAGGAAGACAATATTTACATTGCCGTTGTCGACTGCACCGGACACGGAGTTCCCGGTGCCCTTCTTTCTTTCATCGGGTATTTCATTCTTAACAATGTGGTTGACCACGATGCCACATACAGTGCTTCCAAAATCCTCGATTTGCTCCATTTCGGTGTCCGTAAAACGCTAAAGCAGGATCGCCACGATGCCGATGCGCGCGATGGCATGGACATTGCTCTTTGCAAAATTAATTTGAAAAAGAAAACCCTGCATTACGCCGGCGCACACCGACCGCTTTACCTACTGAGGAACAAGGCGTTGGAAGAATATAGGGGCGACAGGAAGGCAATTGGTGGCATACCCAATCTTAAGAAAGAAGAGAATGACTTTACCAACTACCTGATTGACCTGAAACCCGGTGACAAAATATTCTTTTTCTCCGATGGTTTGCCCGATCAGGTGGGAGGAGAAGATAAAAAGAAGTATGGTCCGGCACGTATTCGGGAGAAGATTGTGGAGAACCAAAGCTTAACCATGCCTCAGTTTAACGAGCTGTTTGAAAATGATTTTAATAACTATAAGGGTGAAAATAAGCAAATTGATGATGTACTTTTAATTGGAATTGAATTCTAAGTTGATTAATATGGGTAAATTATTTAATTTTGCAGGCTATGGATAAAAAGAATGTCAAAGGGTTCCTCGAGTTTGTTTACGACTTCTACAAGTCGATGAAAGCTCATGAAATCACCCTTGTGTACGAGGGTGAAATAACCCATCAAATTACAAAGGCATTTACATCCCTCACCGAGTCCAACATGGCCAAGGAAGAGGAGTCGAACACCGTACAAAAAAAGGTGTTCCATGTAATGGTCGAATGCTTGCAGAACATAAGCAAGCATGCTGATAGCTTTGGGTCGGACGATTTCCTGTTTGCCGGAAGAGGTATCTTTATGGTTAGCAAAGCGGACGCCGAATACCATGTAACCACCGGCAATGTGATTGAAAATTCAAAGATTGATGAACTTACTAAAATTCTCGATCACATCAATACACTCGACAAGGAAGGTTTAAAAGAACTTTATAAAACCCAAATGCGCGAGGGGCGCCTTTCGGAAAAGGGAGGAGCCGGGTTGGGATTCATTGATATTGCAAGGAAAACCGGGCGAAAACTTAATTATCACTTCTTGCCAATTGATGATGAAACGCATTTTTTCATCCTAACATCAACCATATCCAGAAACGAGTAAATCAGTAAACTATGGAAACCATTAAAATAATGGGGACAGATGATACCCCCACTGTCATTCTGGATGCAGAAAACGATATATTCGAGATATCCGGGCGTTCCCTTCCTGAAGATGTTACCGCCTTTTACGACCCAATTCTCAATTGGCTCGATGAATATGCCGCTAATTCCAATCCCAAAACTATCTTCACATTTAAATTGGTGTATTTCAACACGGCTAGCTCAAAACTCCTTCTCGATATACTAATGAAATTTGAGGAGATGCGCGAGAATGGTTTGGATGTACTAATTAAGTGGTATTACCCCGAAGATGACGAGGACATGCAGGAAGCTGGCGAAGAATACGCCGATATCGTTGACGTTCCCTTTGAACAGGTAAGTTATACACATAGTTAATACCCATTAAGAAGTAAATCTGAACGAAATAAGCTATGAGTGAAGAGATTCTCAGGGCTTTAATGCAACTTTTTGCAATTATTGCAAAACAGGACGAAGGGGTTGAATCCAACGAACGTGAGTATGTTGTTAACTTCCTCATGCAGCAAGTAAACGATGAAGCGGTTGAAGAGTATATTAAGCTCTTCGACCAGCATGCAGGGCTGAATGAAGAAAAAGAGGAAGGAGCGGATGAAGATAATGGACAGCCTAAAAAGGTTAAACTAACATCGGTTAGAGACTCCGTAAAAATACTTGGGATCTGTAAAAAGATTAATAAAACCCTGACCCAGAAACAAAAGGTTGTTGTTCTCGTTCGGCTTTTTGAACTTGTCAATGCCGATAGAAAATTTACCGATCAGCGAATGGCCATTATCAACACGGTGGCCGAAGTATTTAAGCTAACCAAAGAAGAGTTTGTTGACATTGAGAATTTTGTTATCAACAACGAAATTAATGAGTTAGACTACTCCAGCATTCTAACAATTCACGATAAGCAGGAGCATGGTGAGCATTGTAAGCACATTCCCACCGAAGCGTTAAACGGCTACCTGTTCATCCTTCAAATCAAGAGCGAAGATCTTTACTTCTTGCGATACACTGGAAATGAAGATATTTTACTCAATGGTCTCCCCATAAATCATAAGCGAATATACCTTTTTGCCAGCGGAAGTTCTATTAAACTTCCTAAAGGCAAACCCATATACTATACCGATGTGGTGGCTCACTATTTGGCCGACTCAACCACAGTAAGGGTTTCCTACTGTGCCGAAAATATAGGATTTACATTTAAAACAGGCGATGTCGGGCTGCGTGACATATCATTTCAAGAAGGGCAAGGAAAACTGATTGGCATCATGGGAGCCAGCGGAGCAGGAAAAACCACGCTGCTCAACGTGCTCGCCGGAATTGAAAAACCGACCACAGGAAGAGTACTAATCAACGGAATCGACCTCCATAAAGACAAGGGTAGTCTGGAAGGGGTAATTGGAGTTATCCCTCAGGATGATCTTCTCATTGAAGAGCTAACCGTATTCCAAAACCTGTACTACAACGCCAAACTCTGCTTTAAAGACAAATCCGAGGAAGAGCTTACACAACTCGTAAACAAAACCCTTAACAATCTTGGCCTTTACGAACGCAAGGATTTAAAGGTTGGGTCGCCGATGAACAAAATGATATCAGGAGGGCAGCGTAAACGCCTTAACATAGCCCTAGAGCTTATCCGCGAACCCTCTATTCTTTTTGTCGACGAACCAACATCAGGCCTCTCTTCGCGCGACTCTGAAAACGTAATGGACCTGCTGCGTGAACTAACCCTCAAAGGGAAGCTCATTTTCGTTGTTATCCATCAACCATCATCCGACATTTATAAGATGTTTGACAATATGATGATTTTGGATACGGGTGGGTATTTGATTTACTACGGCAATCCTGTTGAAGCGGTTATGTACTTCAAACGGATTGATATGCAAATCAATAGCGATCAAGGGGAGTGCCCAACTTGCGGAAACGTCAATCCAGAGCTTATCTTCAATATCATTGAGGCAAGAGTGGTGGACGAATTCGGGCGATATACCCCAACTCGAAAAGTTTCGCCTGCCAAGTGGGAAGGTCACTACAGAGAAAACATCAAGCTGAGCGAAGTGCCCCACGAAAGTGTACCACCCCCCAAATCGCTCAATATCCCTTCGAGGATAAGACAGTTCCTCATCTATACCACCCGCGATTTTCTCTCGAAAATTAGCAATACCCAGTATATCGTACTAAATCTTCTTGAAACGCCAATTCTGGGTTTTGTACTTGCCTACGTGATTAGGTATATTGCCGACCCCAACTCCAATGTTTACATTTTCAGAGAAAACGAGAATATACCTATATATATATTCATGGCGCTTATCGTGGCACTATTCATTGGTTTAACAGTAAGTGCTGAAGAAATTTTCCGCGATCGCAAGATCCTCAAACGGGAGGCATTCCTCAACCTTAGCCGCACCTCGTACCTGTTGAGCAAGATTAGTATTCTGGTTGCCCTTTCGGCAATTCAGTGTATAACCTTCGTTCTCATAGCCAATAGCATATTGGAACTAAGGGATTTGAACTTCGTTTACTGGCTTGCCCTTTTTTCGACAGCCGTTTTTGCCAACCTGCTGGGGCTGAACATCTCTGCAACATTCAACTCTGCTGTTACCATCTACATCGTCATCCCACTCTTAATGATACCCATGATGGTACTATCGGGTGCAATGTTCAGCTTCGAAAAGTTGAATAGGGCGGTGGGGAGTTTCGGCAGAGTTCCGTTAATAGCTGAATTTATGGCCACCAAGTGGAGCTACGAAGCTTTAGTGGTACACCAATTTAAGGACAACGAATTCCACAAGCATTTCTACGAAATAGAGAAGGTAGAGCGTAATGCTGACTACAAAAACGTTTACTTCATCCCCGAATTGGAAAAATACCTTAACGAAAGTATAGAAGCCCTTGGCAACAATGACGAGGATAGCAAGCATAAACTCACTGTCGATTTGCTGGTATTATACAACTCTTTGTACAACGAGACCAACTATATGGCACCCGGAATTCCCTATAGTTACCTCGACCAGTTAAATAATAATAACTATAGCTACGAAGTTGCATACGCCACTTTTGACTACTTAGATGACCTTAAAAAGCATTACAATAAATTATTCCAAGAGGCCAATCAGCGACGCGATCGCCTGATTTCGCACTTGGTAAGCACAAATGCACGTTTATACGAGGCAAAACGTAAAGCATACCATAACGAGAGCATTTCTGATCTGGTAACCAAGAAGTTCGAAAAGAATTGCATACTACAGTATAAGGGAGAACTTGTTCAACAGAACGACCCCATTTACCGCGATCCTATTCCCAGGCACAAGTTCGACTTCAGATCGCATTTCCTTGCTCCTCGCAAACATTTCCTTGGAAAATACTACGATACTTTTTGGTTCAATATTTGCTTTATATGGATTATGACGGCCATTCTTTACATAGCCCTATACTTTGAAGTTTTGAAAAAAATAATTGACTTTTTCAGTAAATTAAGCTTCCCAAAATTTAGAAAATAGTTTTTTTGTATATCTTTACTTTTTGTGTTTTGTTTGGAAAAAGGAAAATAAATCTATAGACTATGTACAGAAATGTAATTTTGCTAATTGCCACTGTTTTGTTAGCAACATCGTGCCGCTTCTTCGATTCGAATCGGAACCTTAGCAGAGAAGATTTTGATATACCCGAGGGATTACTCGATGAAAAACCTCTCGAAGTAGCATCGGAAGTTATTGATGATATGATCCAGAACGTATCCTCCCCTGTTGAAATGGCAGCTATAATAAAAGGTCTAAAAATCCCTTTCAACCGCGATTATATTGCCAATACCAAGGACATGAACAACCTCAATACCAGTTTTCAGAAAGCCGTAGGGCTGGGTATTTATGGTGCCGATTTGGGGTATATTAACATGTACGAAAGGACATCATTGGTAATTAATCACATAACAACCATTAAGTCCCTTGCCGATGGTATTCAAGTGGGCCAGTTTTTCGACTTCAACTCACTTAGCCGCATTGCCACAAACAGAGAGAATATCGACTCACTTCTGCTCATTTCGCAGCAAAGCTTTAATCGCATTGACAGCTACCTGAGGGAAACCAATAGGGCTCATTTAAGCGTTGTTATCATTGCCGGTGTTTGGATCGAAGGTCTTTACATTGCCAGTAGGGTAGCCGAAGATGCAAAACACCCAAGGATTGACGAGACCATTGGTGAACAAAAGGTAATTATGAGCAGTTTGATGCTACTTCTCAATAACTATAAGGGCGATCCCAATGTGTCTAAACTTATTTCTGATTTTGAGGAAATTCAAGCGCTCTATAAAGATGTCAGGATTACATACGAGTATGGTGATCCAATACCCGTTGAGAAGGATGGGGTTTTAACATTTAAACAGAACGATACTCAAACCATTATCATGTCGGATGAAACGCTAAACAACATCATAAAGAAAGTTCAAAGCGTAAGAAATAAACTTTTGATTGGATAATTTTTTTGAAATTCCTTTGATTATGAAAAACATATTTCTTTTTTCCCTGTTCTCAATTATCCTGTCGGGATGGACTGTTACGACATATGCTCAAAGTGAGGACGATCTAATCGAAATTTGTGGAATGATTGCTCAGGATGCAACATTCCTAAAAGATTTTACCATCCGCCTCGATGCAGGTGATCCTCCACCAATTCAGCGATTCTCTGTAATACTCAAAAAAGGTATTAAGTACCGGTTCTCCGTATGTAACTCCAACGATTACGAAGGAAGGGTCATTTTGCAACTATTTGATAATAATCGTTTACTGGCTACCACATATGTTGTGGCCAGCGGAAAAGATTACCCCTCAATAGACTACGATTGTTCAAAAACCGGTGCGTATCACCTGTTTTTTAACTTCAAAGAGGGTAAGCCCGGTTTGGCGGTTGGGCTACTATCGCTGGTTGAAACCATGTAACTCTTGGATATAATACAAAAAAGAACCGGCACTTGTACCGGTTCTTTTTTTGCTCCTCATCCAGGACTTGAACCTGGGACCCCCTGATTAACAGTCAGGTGCTCTAACCAACTGAGCTAATGAGGAATTTTTTGCGAGTGCAAATATAAAACCATAATTAGTCATGTCAAAATTTTTTACCCTGTTTTTGAAAATATAATCGTTCATGTATTTTTCAGAATCTTGAATAGAATAGGGTATTTTTGTGTAAATCAAATAACAGAATAAAAAGTGGCAAATATTTTAGGTATCGGCAATGCTTTGGTTGACATCGTGATAAACCTCGAATGTGACGAGGTGCTTAAAGAGCTTAACCTCCCCAAAGGGAGTATGCAATTGGTGGAAAATAGCACAATGAGTAAAGTGGCCTCAAGAACCCAAGCATTTAAGCAAACCATAGCGTGCGGAGGTAGCGCTGCCAACACAATTAACGGGTTGGCAAACCTTGGCGAAAAAACCTCATTCATCGGCAAGGTAGGGAAAGATGACATGGGCGTTTTTTTTAGATCTGATTTGCAAAGCAATGGGATTACCCCGCTACTACTGAACGGGGATTCGTCAACCGGAAGAGCGCTTGCCCTTATTTCGCCCGATTCCGAAAGAACATTTGCCGTAAATCTGGGTGCAGCCATTGAATTGACAGCATCTGACCTTAATACCGACATGTTCAAAGGGTTTCGGCTACTCCATGTGGAAGGATACCTTGTTCAAAACCATCAGCTTATCGAGAAGGCACTTTTGCTTGCAAAGCAATCGGGATTAAAAACATCCCTCGATCTTGCCAGCTATAACGTGGTAGAAGAAAACAGAGACTTTCTGGAAAGCATTGTAAAAAACTACGTTGACATTCTCTTTGCCAATGAAGAGGAAGCTAAGTCGTTCACAGGATTGCCCCCTTATGAAGCCCTAAACGTGATTTCTGCCATGGTTAATGTGGCCATTGTAAAATTTGGCGCCAAGGGTTCGATTATTCAAAAAGGGAGTGAAATACATGAAATTGGCATAACTAAATCCAACTGTATTGACACCACAGGAGCTGGCGACCTCTACGCATCAGGTTTCCTTCACGGCATAATCAACGGAGTTCCATTGAATATATGTGGCGAGCTGGGTGCTGTTCTCTCAGGAAGGGTTATTGAACAAATTGGCCCAAAAATGTCTGAAAACACCTGGAAAGAGCTAAGGCAAAAGGTAAATATTGTTTTGGGGGGTAAGAAATACACACACAGTTGAGATGCAAAACCACCGGGCAATAGGAACAAAAAGCCTAATCCTTCTCAATCCAATATCGCCATGGCATTCGTGACCAGTAAGGTCCTGCATAGTCGATACCAATACGAGGGCCTATAAAAATCTTCCGTTTCTCATCGCTATCCTCAATCCATATTCGGGTGGATTGGGTAATGTCTTCGCCATAGAACGATTTATTAATATTCAACTTTTTCGACACCCTGCCGGGTCCAGAAACAGACTCAAGGCCCCTGAGTAATACAGCCTGTGGATCGTCCTGTTCGCCCGTAACAATATTAAACATCCAATACAGCCCATAAATTAGGTAAACATAGATAGCCCCTCCCTGCGAATACATAACCCTTGTCCTTTCGGTTCTTCCCCTGCTGGCATGACACGCCAAATCCTCCTCCCCACGATACGCTTCAACCTCTGTAATCATGAAACGATTTATGGCGTTGCCATTTTTTATTACTATATATTTCCCAAGCAAATCGGGTGCAACCTTCAGAACATCCCTGCAAAAAAATGATTGAGACAATCTATTCGACACTGCCATTTTGTGCAATTCTTTTATGGGATTGCCCAAATACTATTAATCCGTAGAACAATGAAACCATGGATACCCCTATGTGTGTTTCCAGAGTATCCTCGTTAAGCATCGAAAGGGTTAGGATAATCATGAAGGATAATGCCAATAAATCTTTATATCTCCTCTCAATGATAAATGGGGCAAACCATCCCGCCAAGAACAGCAGCAATCCGATGAAGCCCAGCGCAACCCACTGGGTTAGAAACTGATTATGTGATAAAAACCAGTAGCGGGGGTTAAGGTTGGGTTCATTAACTGCGTAGTACTTATGGAAAGATTTTGATAAGTCGCCGGTTCCAACGCCAAACCAGAAATTTTGCTTAATAAGCTGAATGGCTGCCTTTTGATATATCAATCGCTGTATAAACGGGCTCCCGCCAACCTTTCTAAATAGTTTATACTGATCGATTTCCCATAGGAGTTGATACAATCTTGGGTATAACCCAAATTTATGCTCCCGGAAAATAACACTCGTGGCACCCGATTCGATAAGATGAACATCAATTGGGTCGAGGTTGTCCATTCCTACGGAGTCCTTCGATAAGCCTTTTGATGTTAAGTACCTGATTAAAGTTAGCTTTAATGGTTGCCCCATTTTGTCCTCGCCCGAATAGGATAGGTTACTCCTGATATTCCATTGCTTTTCCAATTCTACTTCACAAATATTTACCCAAACGGGGTAACCGTTCTCATACTGAAGGTTATCAGGAGCGTGGGTGTATAAATTCCCATTCTGCGTGCGGACAGGTAGCCCTTCGGGGGAAATCTCTTTTCTTATAAAAAAATTATCAATTTTAATGAAGAGATAACCCGTTATGGATATTGCCGCTATTAAAAAAACAGCTAAACTTATGTAGCGGAAAAGTGGTTTCTTAATTTTTACCATTAACACTACCAACAGGATTAATATGGTTGCAACAAAGACCACAATACCCGTTAAAGATTGGAGCAAAAACAGGTAGAAGGTCAGCCATAACGATACGCACAAAAAGATAATTCTTATATGGGGCTTTACGGTCACCGGTGGATTCAGAGTAAAGAAAAAAGAGAGGAACAGCGCCAGGTTTACCATTAAACCCAAACGTATATGCGAAATAAAAGGTGATATTTCCCTTACATTGCTACTGCCATCGATAAAATTTCCAACGAACAGGTAAGTGCTATAAAAGGTTGATAGTACAAGGGCGATTAAAAAGAATATCATAATTCCGAAAAATTCCTTAACCCTTAGTGGTTCTGATGACGAAAGTATCAACGGGAGTAACAATAAGGGTAGTTTTTGCTGCAATTCGCTCACTCCGCTGTGTAGGTCGCTGGTATAAAGCAGACCTACTAAGTACATAAGGTAAAAGCTGGCTACAACATAAAGCGAAACTTTTCCTTTTATCCTATTGAGTTTACTTTTCCAATCTCCTTCAAGAATCCAATTTATTCCTAAAGCAATAAGGCTTACGCTGAGAGAAAAGCGTGAATATGGGAGGCTGCAAAAAGCCATTCCCAACAGTACAATAAAAATTTTTCGGTGGGTGGCGGGAGAAAAAATTGGAGTCATGCGTAATAATTAATGTTTCAAAGTTAAAAAAAACGGTATGACTAATGGCGCGCCTATCCCCTATTTGGCCAACTATTTTAAAAATTAATTTGGTGTTTTGTTGTAGTTTAAATTAATAGCTGTATTTTTGCATCCCGTTTATTACATCAGTTTAGATAGCTAACAATAAGCAGGTATTAACTTAAATAATTGAATTTTCAACGTGGACACGCTAAGTTACAAAACCGTATCGGCCAACAATGCAACCGTGAACAAGGAGTGGTTGCTGGTTGATGCAAACAACGAAATTCTTGGGCGCCTGGCTAGCAAAGTTGCGAAACTATTGCGAGGAAAACATAAGCCCAATTTCACACCTCACGTCGATTGTGGCGACAATGTAATTATCATTAACGCTGAGAAAGTTCGCTTGACGGGACATAAGTTAACCGACAAGCAATATGTTCATTATTCGGGATATCCCGGAGGTCAACGTTCTGAAACTCCGAAGGACTGGTTAAGGCGTAAGCCCATTGCTGTAATAGAGCATGCCGTGAAGGGCATGTTGCCCAAAAACCGACTGGGAGCACAAATGTATAGGAATCTATACGTTTACGCTGGTCCCGAGCATAAACATGAAGCACAAAAACCAAAAGAAATCAACTTAAACTCAATTAAATAGTAGTATGCAGGTATTCAATGCAACGGGTCGAAGGAAAAGCGCAGTAGCCCGGGTTTACCTTCAGGAAGGAAAAGGAAACATAACCATTAACGGGAAGGATATTAAGGATTACTTCCCTTCCGACCTCATGCAGTATGTTGTAAGGCAACCGCTTGAGGCCCTTAATCTAACCGGAAATTATGATATCAAGGCCAACCTCGATGGCGGGGGAGTAAAAGGACAGGCCGAAGCTTTGCGTTTAGGAATAGCTCGCGCTCTTGTTGAGCTTAACTCCGATCATAAACCGATTCTCCGTTCCAATGGCTTTATGACACGGGATCCGCGAGAGGTTGAGCGCAAAAAGCCCGGAAGACCCAAGGCTAGAAAGAGATTCCAGTTCAGCAAACGTTAACCCATTCTATATGTATTGGCAAACAGCCTCGGCTGTAAATTGCTCGGACTTTCAAGTTGCGAAACTACCCAGCAATTGCCATTATTTTTTTTTATTTAACTACTAATAACTTTTAAAATGCCAAGACCAGATTTTAAAGAATTGTTAGATGCAGGTGTACACTTTGGTCACCTGAAGCGCAAGTGGAACCCCAAAATGGCTCCGTACATTTTCATGGAGCGCAACGGTATCCACATCATTGATTTGCAAAAGACGGCCATTAAGATTGAAGAGGCTGCCAATGCCATGAAACAAATTGCCAAATCGGGGCGAAAAGTTCTCTTTGTTGCCACAAAGAAACAGGCCAAAGAAATTGTTGCCGAATTGGTTAGCCAAGTCAACATGCCATACGTTACCGAGCGCTGGCCGGGAGGTATGCTTACCAATTTCCCAACCATCAGAAAAGCGGTTAAAAAAATGTCCACCATTGACAAAATGGTTTCCGATGGAACTTTTGATACCCTTTCGAAAAGGGAGAAACTTCAAATCACCCGCCAAAGAGCGAAATTGGAAAAGAACTTGGGCTCCATAGCCGATCTCAATAGGCTGCCTGCTGCCCTTTTTGTAGTTGACGTGCAAAAAGAGCATATTGCCGTACACGAGGCAAAAAAATTGAGCATCCCCGTATTTGCCATGGTTGATACCTGTTGCGATCCGTCCAACATAGATTTTGTGATTCCAGCCAACGACGACGCAGTAAAATCCATCGACCTTATTGTGGGCATAATGACTAAAGCCATTCAGGAAGGTATAGAGGAGAGAAAGCTTGAGAAGGATAAGGAACCCGTTGATAAGGACGAGGAAGGAGATAATGATGAGAAACCAATCCGTACCAGGGCAAGAAAATCGGCAAGGGCAAAAAAACCAGCCGAGGCTGCTTCCGAGGATCAGACTGAGGCTGCTGATAAAACCTCAGCCAAAGCAAAACCCGTAAAGAAGAATGCGCCTAAAAAGGGTCCTGCTCCTGAGAAAGAGATAGAGGAATAGCGAATAATTAACACACTAAATATTACACAAACATGTCTGAAGTAAAAACAGCCGATATCGTTAAGCTGAGGAAGTTGACAGGTGCAGGGATGATGGACTGCAAGAAGGCACTTGAAGAATCCAATGGAGACCTTGAAAAGGCCATGGAGTTGATACGTGAACGTGGCAAGGCCATTGCCAACAAGCGTGCCGACCGCGAAGCCGGAGAGGGGGTGGTTTTGGCAAAAGCCAATGCAAATAGCACCAAAGGCGCTATTATAGTTCTCAACTGCGAAACTGATTTCGTGGCAAAAAATCAAGATTTTATAGGGCTTGCAGCTAAAATTTTAGATCAAGCCCTCACAAACGAACCATCGGATATCGAGTCCTTAAAATCATTGACCATTGATGGTCGTAAAGTGGAAGACCTCGTCATGGATCAATCCGGCGTAACCGGCGAAAAATTCGAACTATCCTACTACGAAAAGATAGCTGCAGAGAAGGTTGTATTCTATATCCATCCCGGAAATAAATTGGCAAGCCTTGTTGGTTTTAACACAAGCAACCTGCCCGAGCAGGTGGGTAAAGATATCGCCATGCAGATTGCAGCTATGAACCCCGTTTCTATTGACGTAGATGATGTACCTGAAAAAATTCGCAATCAGGAATTCGAAATTGGCCGCGAACAAGCTCGCCTGGAGGGTAAACCCGAAAATATGTTAGATAAAATTGCAGAAGGTAAGCTGAACAAGTTCTACAAAGAAAGTACCCTGATGAATCAGGAGTTTATTAAAGACAGTAAAATGAACATAAAGCAATACCTGCAAAGCGTTGATAAAAACATCAAAGTTGTTGCTTTCAAAAGGGTATCGCTAACCGTATAGATAGAATTTTACCTTAATTAAAGTATAAAAAAGAGGGTGTTTCAATTGAAGGGAACACCCTCTTTTTTTATTCGGGTCGAAATAGCTAATATTGGCATAATTATGAACTGCTGAAATTTTATATTTTTACACCATAAAATTAAGCCCATGGAAAAGTATAAACGTGTTCTCCTGAAACTCAGTGGCGAAGCCCTGATGGGGAAAGATGCCTATGGCATCAACACCGATGTTCTAAATAGCTACGCTGAGCAAATTAAAGATGTTGCAGCCTTGGGAATTGAGGTGGGTATTGTGATTGGAGGGGGTAATATTTTCAGGGGACTAAGCGGCTTAACCAAGGGGTACGAAAGGGTTAAGGGCGATCAGATGGGTATGTTAGCCACAGTTATCAATAGCCTGGCCCTGCAAAGTGCCATTGAGAATGCTGGTGGTAAAGCCAAGGTTTTAACCGCAACAAAAATGGAACCCGTTGGTGAACTTTACTCTAAGTTTAAAGCCATTGATGCCCTTAAGAGTGGCCATGTTACAATCATTGCGGGAGGTACCGGCAATCCATTCTTTACCACCGATACGGCCTCGGCTTTGAGGGCCATTGAAATAGAGGCTGATGCTTTGTTGAAAGGAACACGAGTTGATGGTATTTACACCGCCGACCCGGAGAAAGACCCAAAGGCCCAAAAATATGACACTCTAACTTATGACGAGGCATACAGCAAAAAGTTGAAAATAATGGATCTTACTGCATTTACCATGTGCAGCGAAAACGGGCTACCCATTATTGTTTTTGACATGAATACCCCCGGCAACCTAAAACGTATTGTAATGGGTGAGAAAATTGGTACTTTGGTTAAAAAATAGATAATTTTATACGAAAAAATGTTTTCACGCCATGAAAGAAGAAGCTGATTTTATTGTTGAAACCACCACCGAGCGCATGAACAAAGCCATTGAGCATTTGGAAAATGAGTTGCGCGGAATCAGGGCCGGAAAAGCAAGTCCGTCTATGTTGATGAGTGTAATGGTTGATTACTATGGGACCCTCACTCCACTTCAACAAGTCTCTAGCATTGGTGCTCCGGATGCCAGAACAATAACCATACAGCCCTGGGAAAAAACCATGATTCCCACCATTGAAAAGGCAATCATGGCTGCCAACTTGGGATTCAATCCACAAAACAACGGGGAAATCATCAGGGTTGTCGTTCCGGCACTCACCGAAGAACGTCGCAAGCAGTTGGTGAAGCAGGTTAAGAACGAAGGGGAAAACGCCAGAGTGAGCCTTAGGAATGCCCGTCGCGATGGCAATGAAGAGATTAAAAAACTTCAAAAAGGGGGGCTTGCTGAAGACTTAGCCAAGGACCATGAGGCTGAAATACAAAAGTTGACCGACAGTTTTAGCAAAAAAGTGGATGAACTTCTTGCTCGAAAAGAGCATGATATTCTTACAGTATAGCCCTGAAGTTACATTTTAATGCCTATTCTAACTAATAAGGGCTGTTTTTCAGGTATTAACTAAGCCTATAAAAAGGGGTTTGAACGGTAAGTGCAAAAGGTACTGATTGTTACATATTACTGGCCACCATCCGGTGGAAGTGGGGTACAGCGTTGGCTGAAATTTATCAAATACCTAAGAAAATTTGACATAGAGCCGGTAGTTTATACGCCAAAAAACCCTGATATATCCCTTTTCGATACTTCGCTCCAAAAAGATATCCCAAATAATTTAACGGTATTACAACGGCGGATATTCGAGCCGTATGCCCTATTTAGACTTTTCGCAAGGCGGAAAACCAACTTCGGCGTTGGTTTTACCTCCTTCGAGGGCCATCCTCCCAACCGATTTACAAGGCTGTCCATTTGGATAAGAGGAAATTGCTTTATTCCCGATCCCAGAGTCCTTTGGGTAAAGCCCTCCATTCGATTTCTGAAAGAGTATATCTGCAAAAATGGTATCGTAGCCATTGTGACTACAGGCCCCCCACATAGCATGCACCTCATTGGCATGGCATTGAAGAAAAAACTAAACATTGCATGGGTGGCTGATTTTAGAGATCCGTGGACAAATATTGATTTCATAGACAATCTTAAACTGAACAGTCGCTCCCTGGCCAAACATCTGCATTTAGAAAAACAGGTGGTAGAATCTGCTGATTGCGTGGTGGTAGTGTCGCCTCAAATGAAAAAAGACTTTGAGGGTTATAAGCCTAAACAAGTTGAGGTGATTACCAACGGATTTGATGCAGACGACTTCCCCAAGAACGTTCAGAAGCTCGATGAGCAATTTACCATAACGCATGTAGGTACCATACCCCCTAATAGGAATTGCCCTGTCCTTTGGAATGTTTTAAGCGAAATGGCTAAAGCCGATGAAGAATTCTCTGCAAAACTATCAATTCAACTGGTGGGCAATGTCGATTCCTCAGTTATTAATAGCATTAAGTCCGAAGGGCTCATAAACCATTGTAAGTTTCTGGGTTACGTTACCCACGAAGAGGGGATAAGATTAATGCAACGCTCGCAAGTCCTTTTGCTTTTAGTAAACAACAGCCCCAATGCTTCGGGCATACTAACCGGCAAAGTATTTGAATATCTGGCCGCCAAACGGCCAATACTGGCCATTGCTCCGTCCGGCGGCGATTTGGACAATTTGTTAACTGCCACAGGCTCGGGAATGGTGGCATCGTTTGCAAACAGTCAAGCCATTAAAGACAGCGTTCAATTGCTGTGGTATCAGTACAAACTGTCGCTTACCGATCAAACAACAGGCAATATTGATGAATACTCCAGAGAGCATTTAACTAAACGATTGGCACAACTCATATCCAACCTTACCAAACACTCCGAAGGGCAAGGCTAAGCCTTTCAAGTATCAGTATTATCATTACTTTTGTGGTTAATAATATGTGTTTTCAATGAAAATTTTAACCATCATTGGCGCCCGACCCCAGTTTATCAAAGCTGCCGCTGTTAGCAGGCAACTTAAAACAAACAATATCCCGGAGATCATTGTGCATACAGGTCAACACTTCGACGATAACATGTCAAAAGTATTCTTCGATGAGATGGATATACCCCTGCCCAATTATAATCTTAACGTACATAGTTTAAGTCATGGCGCGATGACCGGACGAATGCTGGAGGGTATTGAACAAATTATCATCTCAGAAAAACCAACCCTTGTCATGGTATATGGAGATACTAACTCTACACTGGCAGGGGCTTTGGCAGCAGTTAAAATGCACGTACCCGTGGCGCACGTCGAAGCAGGACTGCGTTCATTCAATCTGGAAATGCCCGAAGAGGTGAACCGTATCCTTACCGACAGGGTATCTTCACATCTTTTTTGCCCTACGCAAGCTTCCGTGCAAAATCTTTTGGCCGAAGGGTTCGGCAATTTCAACTGCCGTATCGAAATTACCGGCGATGTTATGCAGGATGTAGCCCTTTACTACGGAGCAAAATCGGCTGAACGTTCTAAAATCTTGTCGGATCTGAAAATAAATTCTCCCTTTGCGTTAACCACATTCCATCGACAAGAAAATACCGACGACCCCGCAAAGTTGAAAGGAATAGTGGAAGCCCTCAACGAAATTCATCGCAAAATGGAGGTTGTTGTTCCCATTCACCCCAGAACAGAGGGGCTGATTAAGTCGATGGGAATAATTACCGATTTTCGGAAAATACCCCCTGTAGGCTACTTCGATATGATGGAATTGTTGAAAGGCTGCTCGTTAGTGCTCACCGATAGCGGAGGATTACAGAAGGAGGCCTTTTTCTTCGGCAAATGCTGTGTAACCATGCGTCAAGAGACCGAATGGGTTGAACTGGTTGAACATGGATTTAACCTACTTGCCTATCCCGAGAAAGAAACTATTCTTAAAGCATGGGAGCAAATGATCAATCTAAAACCTAACTTCAACATCGACCTTTATGGAAACGGCAAGGCATCGGAGAGAATAGCAAAATACATAAAATCGCTGTAACCATTATTTAAGCAAAAAAAAACGGGATTCGATTATTTTATTGTACCGTAACCAGCCATTCAATTGAACTTATCCATTGGTTTTTAAAGTATTATTTTATTGATTATTTTTGGGTTTATGCCAATCCTCTAAATCATTTCGTAAGCATTTTCAATGGCACGAATGGATGGAACAATCTCAAAATATTTACAAACTCATCTGAAAAGAGGCCATAACTTCCATCTTGAAACTTTTAGAACAGGCATCCCAAAGCATAAACAAATAACTGTTACACAGCAAACTAAATACGAATCATTTGGGCAGGATTAAGTGAAATCCTGATGTACATCGGCCTGAAAACAGGATGCGAAATAATTTTTATTACCCAATAAAAAAATTGCGAATGGCTTGCTTTTTTATATTCCGATTACTATATTCGCACATTGTTAACACATAATTAACCACCGCAATTATGCCTTACCGTCGTCTTCCAAATACCGATAACGCCCGCCTTAGGGCACTTAAGGTTGCAGCAAAAAAAGGGAAGGAACTCCCTCCCTTTAAGCTGGCCTTTTCGCAGAGCACCTACGCCAGGATTGGCCTTTTTATCAACAATTTTGAAAAGGCTATGGCCCACTACAAAGCGGCCTACAACAACCAGGTGGAAAGGAACAAGGAATACCAAGCTGTTTATAAAAAAGCCAGATTGTACCTCTCGCATTTCATACAGGTTCTTAACATGGCCATAATCCGGGGAGAACTCCCCGACAAGGTGAGAGAAACCTATGGCATGGATATCGACGAACGGAAATTACCCGACATAACCCTCGATAAGGATTTGATGGAGTGGGGTAAAAAAATCATTGCCGGCGAAACCGAGCGTATTAGCAAAGGACATCCGCCAATAACCAATCCTACCATTGCCGTTGTTAAGGTGAGGTTCGAAAACTTTGTTGATATGTACAACCGCCAAAGGATACTTCGACAGAATACGTTAAGGGCGCAAGGCGAGTTGGAAAATCTGCGCAAAACAGCCGATGACATAATACTGAATACATGGAACGAGGTGGAAGAGACCTTTAAAGACCTACCCGACGACGAACGCCGCGAACGCGCTAAAGAATACGGGCTTGTATATATATACCGAAAAAACGAAATTAAAGGGCTTCAACTGCTGGAAAGAGAATTGGCCGAATTTATACCTAAGTAACTGCCTTCTTCCTGATCACCCAAAGTAATACCGCCGATATCACCAGGCTGATAACTCCCATTTGCCATAGTTCAGCCAACCCTCCTATGGTCTCTGTTTCGGCCGGAATTAAACCTCTGCCAATCATAAAATAGACCGCAACAGCAAGGCTGTTGTTTATAAAATGCATAAGAATCGGTATCCAGATGGAGCCGGTCCAAACGAACAGATAGCCAAATACCATACCTAACAGGAATCTCGGAATAAACCCCTGGAACTGCAAGTGAACGGCACTAAAGATCAGGGCAGTTAATACTACTCCCCAAAAATTGCTTCCAAACTGTTTGCAAAAGAATTTTTGAAGCACTCCTCTGAAAAAAAGCTCCTCTCCTAATGCCGGTAAAACTCCAACCATAAGCAGGTTAAGTGCAAAAATTCCGTAGTTTTCGGTAATCATGAATGCCTTTGTTAAAGCTTCGGCAGCTTGCTCCATTTCAACCATCCATTGCGGCATCGGAATTTCGGCGTTGATGGAAGCAACCAGGTTGATGGCAGGCATAGAGAAAAACATTAGGATAGCCGATAACCAAAAGAATTCTCTGTTTGCACTTTTGAATCCCAGCATGGCAAAAGGCCTTTTCGATAGTATAATCGCAAATACCAATGCAGGAAAAAGAAAAACGCCAATCGTTTGGAATATCTGTATTATCCTAAGCACCATCAACCCCTGAAAGGAAGACGAGTCGCCACTAATCAGCGAAGTAAACTCCCAGTTACCGGTAATCAGAGCTGCAACCAGAACGCCTACAGCAAGGAACAGAACAAACCCAATGGCAACCAAAAAAAGTAGAAGTAAAATGGATGCGAAGGGGGATAATTTATATCTCGAAGAGTCAACCATGTTAACATGTTTGATGGCAAAGATAGGTAAGGATATTTTTATTTGCACATTACTGCCTATTTTTGCCAAAATTTTGGACTTCGGTGAAAATTGGAGACATAGACTTAGGGAACAAACCCCTGCTGCTTGCACCCATGGAGGATGTAACCGACCCCTCGTTTCGATATATGTGCAAACAGTTTGGGTCGGACATGATGTACACCGAATTCGTCAACTCCGACGGGCTCATACGCAATGCTTCGAGCTGCCAGTTGAAACTCAACATTGCCGAACATGAAAGGCCCATGGGAATCCAGCTATACGGCCATGTGATAGAAAGCATGGTGGAGGCATGCAGGATGGTTACCGAAGCCCGTCCCGATGTTATAGACATCAACTTTGGATGCCCCGTGAAAAAGATTGCCAACCGCGGAGCGGGTTCGGGAATGATGAAGGATGTCCCCAAAATGGTGGAGATGACCCGTCGTATAGTGGATGCAACGCATATTCCCGTCACCGTAAAAACACGGCTGGGGTGGGACGAAAACACGAAGAATATCGTGTCCGTTGCCGAACAACTGCAGGATGTAGGTATTAAAGCGTTGACCATACATGGCAGGACAAGGGCTCAGCTATACAAAGGAGAGGCCGACTGGACTCTGATTGGTGAGGTGAAAGCCAACCCGCGCATGCACATCCCCATCATTGGCAACGGGGATGTAAACAGCCCCGAAAGGGCTGTAGAGATGTTTAACCGTTATGGTGTTGATGGCATAATGATAGGGCGCGCAACCTATGGAAGACCTTGGATTTTTAGGGAAATAAAGCACTTCATGCAAACCGGCGAGAGAATGAACCCCCTGACAGTAGAGGAAAAGTTAGAAATTGCCAAGGAGCACTTTGCAAAATCGCTGGAGGTTAAACCGGACAAAAGGGGTATTCTGGAAATGCGAAGGCATTTCAGCTGCTATTTCAAGGGTTTGCCCAATTTCAAGGAGCTAAGGCTGCAGCTGGTAACCAGCAATGAACCCGAGGAGATAATCCAATTGTTGGATTTAATCGCCCAACGGTATGCCGGTTTTGTGCAGGATGAAAGCCAAAGCAGTTCGCCTTGGGGTTAATCTTAAAACTATTTAAAGAAAATTGAACTCACACCCGGTATATAAATCCACCCATTTTTTGGCCATCATAGCATGCGTGCTGTGGGCTACTGCCTTTGTGGGGATTAAGATTGGCCTAAAATACAACGCCCCATTCCAGTTTGCCGGCATCCGCTTCTTCATATCCGGTCTTATGATTTTACCATTCATCCCCGGTTTCAAACCCACTATGAAAGTGGTTGGGAAAAACATTGGCAAACTAATCCTTTTGGGATTCGTTCAAACCTTTCTGCAATACGCACTTTTTTACAAAGGCTTGAGTTTTGTCCCCGGTGCGCTCGGTGCCATGGTGGTAGGTTCGGGGCCGCTTTTCATTGCCATTGTTGCCCATTTCCTTATGCCCGGCGATACCATCACCGGGAAGAAATTGCTTAGCATCACAGTGGGTCTAGTGGGTATTGCCATTATCAGCATTGGCAGAAAGGGGTTTGGCAGTGCGGCTGAAACGGCAGGCATCGGAATTGGAATTATCATTCTGATTGCCAACAATATCATGTCAGGATTTGGCAACATACTGGTGGCAGCCGACAAAAGACGAATACCTCCGCTGATACTCAGCTCATTCTCCATGATATTGGGCGGAGCCATGCTATTTGTTCTTGGGCTCATTACTGAGGGTTACCGCTCCGGTCCCTTTCCTTTGGAATACTACGCATCATTGGGATGGCTCAGCTTCCTGTCGGCCGCAGCCATATCCATCTGGTACACGCTACTCAAACGCCCCGGCGTCAAAGTGTCGGAGCTGAATTTTTGGAAATTTATCATTCCGGTGCTGGGTGCTATCCTTAGCTGGCTGATTCTTCCCAACGAGAGACCAACCCTGATTGCCATTGTGGGAATGGTTTTTGTGGCCATTGCCCTCGTCATGCTGAATAGAATTGGCAAGAGCAGGGGTATTTAGATTTTCCAAAATTTGTATATTCGCAACCTGCATCCGCTCTTGTTTAACCAATAAAAAAGGAAAGCATCATGGAAAAGCTTAGAGCAAAGCTTGTGGCATACTCTTCAACCGATATGCAACTTTTCTCCAAGGCAAAGCAAAAGCTTACCAAGTTGCTCCACAAGGACAAAGTTGAATTTGTGGATAAGGACCCCGATATCCTCGTTTTTCTTACGGGTGGTTCGGAGGCTATTGCATTGCAATCGGTGAGGGAGTATGGATTTTACCTCCTCATCGCTTCGGCTGATGACAACTCATGGGCAGCAGCTACCGAAGTGAAAGCATGGATGAACCAGAACAACATCTCAAGCATTCTGCTTGATAAGGATAATCCCAAGTCGGCTGAAACGGTTGATGCTTTTCATTTGGCAAAGCACGCCGTGGTGCGTTTACGTGGGCAGAAATTCGGAATGGTGGGAAAGCCATCGGAATGGCTGGTGAACTCTACCATTAACCCGTTTATCATTGAGACAAAGTTTGGAGTCGAACAGGTGGATATAGGTTGGGAAAGCATTGACATCAATGGAGAAAAGAGTATTGCTCCCGATTTCATTTCAACCTTCAACCACGAAGATACCGCTGCCGTTATCCAATCGGGCAAAGTTTACGAAGCGTTATCCAAACTGATAAAGAATTTGGGCCTAAATGCCATTACGGTGGAGTGCTTTTCCATGATTGAGTCGTGCAATGCCACCGCATGCCTTGCCCTGGCCAAGCTCTCGGCCGATGGAATTCCCGCAGGATGCGAGGGCGATATCACTGCCATAACGGGGATGATGCTATTGAAGGAACTAACGGGCATGGTTCCCTGGATGGCCAACGTTGCACATGTGAGCCGTGAGAAAGTACTGCTAACCCATTGCACAGTTCCCACAAATCTTTTAAAAGATTTTTCTCTTGACACCCATTTCGAAACGGGTAAGGGATTGGCCATCGATGGTGAACTTGATGCACAAGAGGTTACTCTTTTTAGGTTCAACAATACCCTCACCAGGGCATTTGTTGGCACAGGGAGGCTGGTTGCCGAGCCCAAGAGAAAGAGTATGTGCCGTACGCAAGTTGTGCTGGAAATTGGAGAGAAGGTGAGTGATTACTTTCTCAACAACCCCCTTGGGAATCACCATTTGGTTATACCGGGAAATCATACCACAGCCCTTAGGATGGCCCTGAATGTTTTAAAAATCAATGTGGTATAAATAATTTTGCAGTTCTGCCAATTTACCTAATGCTCATGAGCATCTTCCTAATGCTCACCTTGTCTCCCATTATTTCGCGTAAGCGCGTAGCCTGCACCCGTTCCTGCAACATGGTATCGCGGTAGCGTATGGTAACCGTATCGTCCTCCGTGGTTTGGTGGTCGATGGTTATGCAGAATGGCGTACCAATGGCGTCGTGCCTGCGATATCGCTTGCCAATACTGTCTTTCTCCTCGTACTGGCAGGCAAAATCAACCTGCAGGTCGTTCATTATGGCGCGTGCCTTTTCGGGCAATCCATCCTTTTTAACCAGCGGGAAAACGGCCAATTTAACCGGAGACAACGCCGGCGGTATGCGAAGTACAACGCGTTCATCCTCACCACCATCTTCCTTGGCAATTTTCTCCTCGGCGTATGCCGCCGAAAGAACCATGAGGAATGTGCGGTCGAGCCCGATGGAAGTCTCCACCACGTAGGGAACGTAGCTCTCGTTGGTTTCGGGGTCGAAATACTGCAACTTTTTGCCCGAGTGTTTCTGATGGTTTAAGAGGTCGAAATCGGTGCGGGAGTGAATACCCTCCACCTCCTTGAAACCGAATGGAAAGTTGAACTCAATGTCGGCAGCGGCATTGGCGTAGTGCGCCAGTTTCTCGTGCTTGTGGAAACGGTACTTGTCATCACCAAAACCCATGGCCCTGTGCCATTGCATACGCTTTTCCTTCCAGTATTCGTACCACTTCATCTCCTCGCCGGGGCGGACAAAGAACTGCATCTCCATCTGTTCAAACTCACGCATACGGAATATAAACTGGCGGGCCACAATCTCGTTTCGGAAAGCTTTTCCCACCTGTGCAATCCCAAAGGGAATCTTAAGGCGGCTCGTCTTCTGAACGTTTAAGAAATTAACAAAAATACCCTGTGCCGTTTCAGGACGTAGGTATATGGTGTTGGCCTCGTCGGATACCGAACCCAGCTTGGTATCGAACATCAGGTTGAACTGGCGCACATCCGTCCAGCTACGCGAACCCGATATGGGACACACTATTTCGCAATCCTCAATTATTCTTTTTACCTCTGTCAAATCGTTGGCATCAAGCGCCTTAACCATTCTCGCATTCACCACATCAATCTTTGCCTGTACCTCTTTTACCCTGGGATTGGTTTGGCGGAACATGGACTCATCGAACGAGTCGCCAAATCGTTTGGAGGCCTTTGCCACCTCTTTTTCAATTTTCTCCTCCTGCTTGGCAATCCACTCCTCAATCAGGATATCAGCGCGGTAGCGCTTCTTGCTATCCCTGTTATCAATGAGGGGGTCGTTGAATGCTCCCACGTGCCCCGATGCCACCCAGGTTTGGGGATGCATGAATATGGCGCTATCCAACCCCACAATATTCTCGTGTAGGCGGGTCATGGCATCCCACCAGTACTGCCTGATGTTGTTTTTCAACTCAACGCCATTCTGTCCGTAATCGTACACAGCGCTTAGCCCGTCGTATATCTCGCTGCTCTGGTAAACAAAGCCATATTCCTTGCTGTGGGCAATAAGCTTTTTGAAAAGTTCCTCCTGGGTCATTGCATTATGTGTAAAGTATTTCTAATCCAAAAATTGATTGCAAAAATAGTGGAATATTTTTTAATAACCCCCTTAGCCCTATTCAATGATAATGGCCATTAAAACCATTGACAACACTGCAAAAATATTGGCATTACACAGATTTTCATTTTATTGAAAATTACAACATAATGCGCTGTGTATTACAATGCAACACCGCGTTAAATATATAGAACCACTGATTTTGATTTATTATGTCTTTGGTGCGTAAAGCCATTTAAGTTCCGTTACTAATCATTTAAAAGGAAAATTCGGCTCGGCATTGCGAAAATTTGAGCCATAATTATTGTGTTCGTGAGCATTAAGAAAAGAGGAATATGAATAATCCAATGCATTAAAAAGAATTAAGGAACTTCTTCCGGGTAAGTATTTGAAAGTCTTTTGGTGTCGATGTAAAAAAAATCTAATACCTATGGTTATTATCCTCCCAACCTCGTGGAAACCACGCAGGTTTTCCTGTATCGCTTCACATTTCCTTTCAGGTCAAAAGCTTCAATAAAGACAACGTAAGCACCTATGGATGCTCTCCTACCCTCATCGTTGGTTCCATCCCATTTCAATGAGCCTGATGTGCCCAGGGTCATATTGGCGGCCAGCCGTTTCACCCTTCTTCCCCGCGAGTCGAAAACCATGATATTGGCCACATATCCCTCCTCGGGCAGGTTGTATGTAATCAGCAGGACATCATCAAAACCATCGCCATCGGGGGAGAAAACCTGAGGTGTGAGGATAAACTCGTCCTCGCCCTCAGCGGGTTCGCTATACTGCGAGTTCTTTGCCGTAGGGGTAGCAAATCCGGCAGCCTGCGCTGCCGATTGCCAGCTCGATGGATCGCCCGAGGGAAGATCGGGATGAATGCGCTCAAGCGATACCCCTTTAACGCTGGATAGCAGCTTAAAGTGCATCTTCTCGGTATAGCCAAATTCATCGAGGACAGTGCCAAATTCGTCAAGAACAACCACATAACCAAGGTCATTGGGATAGGATGGCGTTTTTTTAGTCCATACCATGGCCTGAGGGTTCTCAATGAAATAAAACTGTTCCACAAGCCCCGGGTTCACCGTCAGCACGGCATACTGATCGGGGAAAAGTAGTTTGGAACTATCCGAGGCAGGATAGTACTCATTGAGATTAAGGGTCGTTTTGTTTCGATTGGCAATCCAAAGTTTACTTATATCAAACACCTTCCGGGATTTATTGTATATCTCCACAAAATCAACTCCCCCCGCATAGGGGTTGAAAAGCACCTCGTTTACAATGATATCTCCCGGTGCAGGTTCCTGTGGAATTGCTATATCCATACATTGTGTCACCAATCTGTTTCCGGCAAAATCAACAATGTCTTCATGAAAGCATATTTCATAAATCTCGCCCAATTGCATGGGCTGCCCAAGCGTAAGGCTCACCCTGTCATACTTTGGACCATGCGATACTGCCCAAATGGGATTGCCTACTCCTGATGAAATGCTGTAATGGCTAACCATGGCAATGGACAGGCTATCCATGGCCTCTGAATATCCAATTTCTACCAGCGATGGATTCACAACTTTCAGTTCGACCACCCGTGGTGGTGTAATATCGGGATTGTCGGCCAAAACAGAGTTCCCCCTTCCGGGTGTTCCTCCAGACGGATCGTTGGAGGCAATCCAGTTGGGTTTACCTTCCGCCAGGTTATTGGGATCGATACGCTCCAGTGAGTATCCCCCCGCCTTTTTAATATCATCGCCATACCAGGTGTCGTTGTATTCAACCCACGACACTACCTGATTTCTCTCGTTGTACAAAGCCAGAAACATGCCACCAACCAGCAACGAGGGGAACGAGGTTACACCGAGGGTCGGCCCATACTCGCTCATGGCCTCCACCCCACTATTTCCGCAGAGGATAAGGTAGCCATTGCCCTCAATGGTAACCTCCGGGATATTGACATATTTATTATTGCCCCTCAGCCTCCACACTTTCAGCAACATGGGCGAGCCACTCCTGTTGAAAAGTTCAATGAACTCTACATTTGGCAACCCCACAGGAGGTGATGGCTTCGCCATTAACTCATTTATTATCACGCTGCCAAACACTCCCTCTCCCATACCAAAGACCATACTGTCGCGTACTGTAAGGGTTCCATCCTCATTGTGAATACCTTTTACCACCAGCCTCATGTCATCCAATGGCATGGCATCCGTACGAATGGATACTGCCGAGTGGTCATGTTCCAGGGGATATGCACCAAGAACGGGTATAGAACTACCAGTAAGCGTTTTAATGGAATAATTGGTTGTATTGGAAGCATCATCCTGATCAACCGGGGTAGAAAAGGTCACATCCAACGAGGTTAAGTTCAGCATACGCACGCTTTGAATAACGGGAGGGAAGGTTACCGAATGGATTTTCAGGTTATCCAACCAGAATTCACCTGCCCTGGACGCAGTAAACTTAAAGACCGTGCCACAGGTGGCGACCGTTGAGTGCCGTGTATCGCCTATTTGCCCGGCAAGACGGATGGGTGAATTTCCCTCCTCAGGTCGGAACCAAAGACTCCAAGTGCCACGGGGCGATCTGCTAACTCTGATTAGTACGGTTTCACTCTCATCCCAATCGAAGTTGGACTGGATTAAAAGTTTGGGTGATTCACCCCTGCTCACTCTCCACAACGACAGCAAATCGGTGGAACCCGATAGGTTCACGCCAACAGCATACCCGTTAAAATCCCCTAGTTTTATTGATGTGGTATCGGATGCCAGAACAAACCAAAATGCGTTTTCGGACGAGGGATCCCAGTTCCCGTTTCGTAAGGTGAATGACCACTCCATGGGGCTTGATCCCATATTTTCAATGTTCAGGGGAATGGGAAGGGTGCTTATACCTGCCACGCCTGACAGACCGTGTTTCAACGATCGATCGCCCTCAATGGGCGATACCGTTGAGACAATCCAGTCGTTGGAGAGGTTGAAGGAAAGTGGATCGGAATCAAAATCCTCATCGATGTATTTATGGGGGCTTATACCACACCAAATGGGCTGAGAAACCGACTGCGGAGCCATTCCCTCAAACATCGCCCTGGTTTTGAACTGATAAATCCCTGTTAAAGATAGTTTTAAATCGTTCCACTGAGCTATGCCCTCGTTAAAATCCATTTCGTAGAAATTGGTTTGGAAGGAGCCCGGTCCATAATCAAGGCTTATGGCAGCCACACCATCAACCTGATTGTCAATATTTCCATACCTATCAGTTGCGCCCACCCAAAGTTCCAGAGGGATATCTGGTGATGCCATGAAAGGCTGCTTAACAAAGAGCAGTTCCGTTGCTTTTACCTCGATACTTGCCACAGGGCCAACCAATCCCGCCTGGAAGGCGGTAATAAACCCTGACCCCAATGGCGAGGCCTGCCAACCATGTCCTGTCGGGGGAACATAAAGGCAAATGGTTGAGCCATTCGTCAAACCACCCTTTTTTAGGAAAACCGATAGTGAAAAATTAAGGGTATCGCCATCGGCGATTTCCAAACTACCCGTTTCAAAATCAAGCTGTATGGTTGTTGACGAAATGGTCACCTCCGATACGTCAATCATTTCTCCGTTTGTCGTGAGGACCACCCCCTCTACAACCTTGCTCAAAGGCATATCGGTGGGCAAGCCATAAGATTGGAAGACCAGCCGCGTAACATAGGTTGGAAGGCCATCGGTATCGCCACCATCGGCAATGCTAAACCGAAAAATTTCAACAGCACTCAACGTATCAACAGCAAGACTGCTTATGGTTAAATCCTCAGGAGATGCCTCGGGCAATACCAGTGTGGAGGTGAAATCGGCACAGTAGATCAACGGCGAAATGACATCGTCATATTTGCTGGACGAGGCCAACAGGGTAAACGGATTGGGTTGATAGAACACCAGTTTTGTCCATGTGGCCTTACCCTGCGATAGATTCTGATTGGGTGAAGGGATGTTGAGAAAACCTGTGCCGCTGTTCTTCGACAGGGTAACCGTTCCGGTTGCATTAATGTCAAGATTGCCATTCTCGTCCACAGCAGAAACCTGCACCGAGAACTCCTCGCCAAGTCCTACGTGCTGAGGCACCGATGAAAATTTAAGCCTTGTGGCCTGAACATCAATGGTAAATGTATTAGAAACAACTGGTTGTGGGAAATCCGATGAAAACGTTGAGCCGCTTTCATAAGATACAAATCCATGTTCACCGGTATCAACCATAAACTGCAGGTTGCTCCCGTCGATCAACCCACTGGTTTTAAAATAGATACTTAGGGAGACCTCTGCGCTCTCACCTTCTTCCACCACCAGATGGCCCTCGGGAATGGGTATGCTTATGGATGCTGCCAGAATGTGAGGGGTACCAATTGATACAATTCTACCATTGGCCCTAACCACCACACCGGCAATACTTGCACTATATGAAGCCATGCTTGCTCCCGACGGTCGTTTAATAAAAATCTGACTCACGTCGGTGGGCAGCTCATCGTTGTTGCCATTGTCAACAACCATAAACCGAAAAACCTCAACCGCCTGACCCGGAGTAGTAATAGTTGACGACAAGGATATTCCATCAGGCTGTGCTACGGGAGCCACAACATGCGATGTGGTATCGTTAATGACGGTTATCTCCTCGCTGACAGCTTGCTCCAAACCATCCGTTGTGGCTTTCACTCGGAAAACATCCCTTCCGGTGTACGATATATCTTCCCACGTAGCAATGCCTCCAACAGCGTTGGTTGTCAATGCTCCCACTGGTATCAGTTCTCCCTCTCCCTGCTCCAGACTTAAGACTACTGAGGAAGACTCAAAACTTGTAGCAAGATTACCCATTATGTCAGCGGCATGTGCAGTAATGGAGAACACCTCGTTTACCAATATTTGAACGTGAGGATTTGGAAAAATCAGGTGGGTGGGAATAACCTGAATGGTAAATATATTCGACACCACCTGAGCCGGGAATTCGGACAGATATTCCGAACCCGCAGCATGAGTTTCCCAACCATGATTCTGGTTATCAACCATCATTTGGATGGTTGAGCCATCGGCAATGCCATCGGGATTGAGGTATATGGAAAGGGTAAACTCCCTGGATGAGTTATTATTAACCGTCATGGCATACTGGTCAACGTTCACCTCAATAGAATTGGGATAAATATATGTGGAGAGTATGGGTACTTCTGCTGTAGTGCTTCTTAACCTAATTCCACCAATGGTTTCCATCCAGTTGGCTGCATTGGGTAAATCAACCTTGCAGAAACGCAATTTTGTGGTGTAGGTTGGCAATGCCTGGGCATCGCCCAAATCTTCTATGCGAAAACGAAAAATATCCGTGGCCAGATCGCTTTCAGTGAACAGCGAACTGATAATTCCTCCTTCAACCTGCTGTGTGGGGGCCACCACCTGTGCATTTGGTTCGTTTAAATTGGCAGGGTTGTATGAGAATGAAATATCGTCCACAAATAGTCTGCATGCGTAGTTGGTGGTATAGCGGAAGTATATCCCAAAATACCCCCCGTAACCATGTTCAGTATCCACAACGCTACCCTGTGGCATAAGCGAAGCGAACGATCCCTCGGTTGATGCCCTCACTATAAAAGTACCGTCGAACTTCCGCTCAACCTCCACTGCCCCAACCGATGATTGTGTTGTGCCAATATCTGTTTCCCAGTTGATTGCAGTGGATAATATGGAAGTAAAACTCCCATTGGTAACCCGGTATAACGTGAGCATATCGTTGGCACTGACCAAATTTACGCCTATGGCATAGCCATTGGGATTGCCGGCAGCAATCAACCCTTCGGCCCCCACATCCGATGTCAGAAACACCGCCCAGTGGTTCATTGAAGAGGAGGCATATGTGTGTTTCAGCAAAAATCTCCAGGTGATACTACCCGTGTTTTCGTCCCATGCAGGCAGTAAAACGGAAATCCTGTCAATGCCATTCTCTGTGGGCGCGCAGTGATTGTGTTGCATGGAGAATGCCCCATTTATGGGGCTAATATCCAGGGCATCCCATCGGTTTTCAGGAAATTGCGTCCATCCTTCAAGGCTTCCATCCTCAAAATCGTAGGAAACCGTTTGTCCCATGATGACAATAGGGTACAAAAGTGAGAGTATGATAAAACCCAGCTTTCTCATGGTGATTGTTTTTGGTGAAAGTATTACTTTTACAAAGAAATAAAAAAAAGCGATACCATGCGAATTGCCATTGTGGGAAGTACCGGTTTGGTAGGAACTGAGATGCTTAAAGTTGTTGACGAACGAATTCCCAATGTGTCCGAAATCATTCCCGTTGCTTCCGAAAAGTCAATAGGTAAAGTTATCACTTTCCGCGGAAAAAATATTCCCGTTGTTGGGCTGAACAATGGGGTTCTAGCCAAACCCCATATCGCTCTTTTCTCGGCAGGGTCATCGGTTTCAAAGGAGTGGGCACCACGATTTGCCGAGACGGGGGCATATGTTATTGACAACTCTAGTTTTTGGAGGCAACACGATACCATTCTCCTTATAGTTCCTGAAGTGAATGGCCATATACTCAAAGCCGATCATAAAATAATTGCCAACCCCAACTGCTCCACCATTCAGCTGGTTGTTGGTATTGCCCCTTTACATAAGAGGTATGGAATCCGTCGGTTAGTAATCTCTACCTACCAGTCGGTTTCCGGGACGGGGGTGAAAGCAGTAAACCAATTGTACGCCGAACGGGCGGGAGAAAAAGGCGAGATGGCCTATCCACATCCCATCGATTTGAATTGCATTCCCCACGGTGGCACTTTCCTAGAGAGTGGATATACCACTGAAGAGCAGAAACTTATCGATGAAACCAGGAAAATTTTTGACGATTCATCCATAATGATTTCGCCCACTGTGGTTCGCATTCCCGTTGTGGGCGGTCATTCCGAATCGGTGAATATTGAGTTTGAGAATGAATTCGATATGGATGAAGTATTCTCACTCCTGCGTGATGCCAAAGGGATAACCATTGAGGACGATCCATCCAACAATGTATACCCCATGCCCCTGTATTCCAAGGGGAAAGATGATGTATTCATTGGCCGTATTCGCCGAGACCCGTCACAGCCCAGGAGTTTAAACCTTTGGATTGTTTCGGATAATCTTCGGAAGGGTGCAGCCACCAATGCTGTTCAAATAGCAGAACTCCTAGTTGAAAGGGGTTGGGTGGGTAAATAATGTGCGATGTCCGCTTGCCCCACGGGCAAACAATCAGTACAAGAAGTTATCCTTGGGGTACCTCTTCCGATGGATTTCTGCAGCCAGGCTATAAATACTTTTTCGCAGCTCATCAATATTCACCCTATGCTTGGCCGAAATAAAAACACAGGGGGAATTGCTCTTGGAAATCCATGTACGTTTTAACTCCTCAAGGCTGAAATTCTCCTTTGTTTTTGGAGTAATATCAAACTCATTTTTTTCTACCCACTGGTAAGCATCGATTTTATTAAAAACCAAAAGTATGGGTTTGTTATCGGCCTGTATTTCGTGCAATGTTTGGCTAACCACATTTAGCTGCTCTTCGAAAGTTGGGTGAGCAATATCCACCACATGGAGCAGTATATCTGCTTCACACACCTCGTCTAAAGTGGATTTAAAAGACTCCACCAGCTGGTGAGGCAACTTGCGGATAAAGCCAACCGTATCGGATAGCAAAAGGGGAAGATTGTCAATTACCACTTTACGCACCGTTGTATCAAGGGTGGCAAATAGCTTATCCTCGGCAAAAACATCAGACTTGCTCAACAGGTTCATAATGGTTGATTTGCCAACGTTGGTATATCCAACCAGGGAAACCCTAACCAGACTCCCTCTGTTTTTTCGCTGAGTGGCCATTTGCCTGTCAATCTTTACAAGCTCTGATTTCAATTTGGCTATTCTGTCACGGATAATACGGCGGTCGGTTTCTATCTCCGTTTCTCCCGGGCCCCTGAGGCCAATCCCTCCCCTTTGTCGTTCCAAGTGTGTCCACATTCTTGTTAGGCGTGGTAAAAGATACTGGTACTGTGCCAGTTCAACCTGAGTTTTGGCATAAGCCGTCTTTGCCCTTTGGGCAAATATGTCCAGAATAAGGTTGGTCCTATCCAAAACCCTAATCTCTAACTCCCTTTCCAGATTTCGCAACTGTGTCGATGAGAGTTCATCGTCAAAAACAACAATGGTTATACCATTGCTTTCGATAAAGTGCTTAATTTCTGCAACTTTCCCTTGTTCAATGAACGACCTTGCATTGGGAGAGTCCAGTCGCTGAACGAACCATTTCACCACGATAGCCCCTGCTGTTTCGGCAAGGAATTTCAATTCTTCAAGGTATTCATCAACCACTGCATCAGGTTGCCCATGCAATTGCACACCAACAAGTACAGCTTTATCTTTCACACTTCCTGTCTCCATTGAGCCGGGCGTTGTTTATCATAGGTTATCCATAGGCTACACGAAAAAAACCCTGATTTACATCAGGGTTATATAATGCCTTATATAAAAAAATGCTACTGCAGTACAAAAATGATTGGGAAGGTAAACTGTACTCTTACCGGCCTACCCCTTTGTTTTCCGGGGTTCCATTTAGGGCTTGATTCAACTACCCTTACAGCTTCCTTGTCAAGTGCGGGGTCCACTCCTCTCACAACCCTCACATTGGAAACCTTTCCATCGGCCTCGACAACAAAATTCACAAAAACCCTTCCCTGTATCCCGTTCTCGGCTGCTATGTCAGGATATCTCAAGTTTTTGGCAATGTATTCCCGGAACAAATCGCTACTACCCCCACCGAATCCGGGCATATCCTCAACCACAATAAATATTTGCTCTTCCTCTACCTCCTCCTCTTCTTCTTGAAAGGTAACTATTCGCACTGCTACATTTTCATCGTACTCCGAATCGAAGAGGTCAAAAGAATCGTCAATATCAACATTATCGTCAACAATGTTAATCACATCAATGGTTTGAATAATCTGTGGAGGAGGAGGTGGTGCTTTTATCTCCTCTTGTTCCGTTATGGGTATCATCTCCTCTTCAATCACTACATCCTGCGTTAGAGCTAATTCAGTTTTTATGCCTCCGGAACTTGTCCACTCAAACGCCATTAATACTAGCACAAGGGTAATGACAAGTCCAATCTCCGAAAAAATTAATTTTTTCTTTTCCAGATCAGCTTTCGGTGTTTTTTTGAGTTCCATGGTTTGATTATTTTTGGGCTATAAAGGTACAAATTTCAATTTTTAAAATCCAACAAACCGATTGAAAAACTATAGGTTTCTTGAAAATTCAAGG
>JAKQEF010000105.1 GCA_029558675.1 Bacteroidota bacterium
GACCTAAAGACCGACAATAATCTGGTGATTTTCAAGATCGATATGGATGCCGGGCACGGTGGAGCATCGGGGCGATTCAAATCGCTAAGAGAGGTGGCTATGGAATATGCCTTTATGCTAAACCTCTTGGGAATAAAGGAATAGAGATTATTTAAAAATGTTTTAACCCAATGGCGTGTTTTGCTCATTCGAAACATACCATTGGGTTAACTATTTCAGTCAATCGGAATTATCTGCAAAGGGTGTCTGCTTTAAAAATCCGGACAAACAATTCGAAACCCTTGGGCTAATCAAACCCATTCTCTCCGAACCTATTGTTTTTCCCATGTGGCCTTGGGGCAAAACCGCCAAATAGGAATTTGATTGTCCCCGTAGGGCTTGAAAACTGGCCCGGTTCAAATAATCGTACTGAATGACCCTGATCATTGGTATATTCGGTATTATCTACTCCAAATACCTGGCGATATCCCAAACCCATGCCAATTCGAAACCAACGCGTAAAGTTGAATTCGATATTCACTTCGGGTTGAATAACGCTAATCCAATCCTTATGATGTTCATTAAAAACCGACATCTCAAGATCCCTATCGTAAAGGGCAATAATGCCCATTCCCACCTTAAGATCGGCACCCCAGTGCAGCAACTTATTGGGTTTGTGTATATACCCCAACCACAAACCTCCATGGTGAAAACTAATGCTATTGTAAACATATTGAGGGTCAAGAGGATTAGTAACAGGGTGATGACCATTGGGGTATATATTATCACGCATAATGTCCGATTGGACATCGAGATTATACATGCCAATGAAATACTGGTAGTTAAATAGAAATGCTCCACTACTCCCGATGGAATACGCATTAACTCCATCGACAAATGAAAATTCATCGCTGGTATTGCCAAAAACGGTTAGTTTTACCTTTTTCATATCGAACAGATATTCCGGCTCGTAGTCACGCTGTGCAAGGGCAATATGTCCAGCGCCTAACAAAGTGATTAAAGATTGGACTAAAAGTATTGTTCTTTTCATACAGATAATTTTTAAGAAAATGGGTTAATAAGAAACTAATTTATACTGTTACAATCAATTAGAATGATGATTTTAAAAACTTCCAAATTTTAAAGAGATGGACCCCACAACGCTATTGAAGGCATTGGAAGGGATATCGGCTAAATCGACACCCGGAGTGTAGCGGTACCCCACACCCAGCGATAATCGCATAAACCGTATGACATTGAGTTCCACCTCTATATTGGGCTCAATAACAAAAAAACTTCTATGACATATTATCCTATCCTCCAGATCGGAATCGTAAGCATAGGGTCTGTCTGCAACCAGCATGAGGTCTCCTGCACCAATAAGCACAGGAAAAGAGATATGCAGCACTTTCATGGGTTTTAAGAAAAACTCCAACTGCATTCCTCCAAAGCCTCCCTGTAGGGTAACATCGCTGAAGGTTGAATCCTTATAGGTTATGCTTGAGTAGAATGGAGAATTGACAATGCCATATCCTGCACCGCCAATGGAAAAAACGTGATTAAAAATGACTCCTCCCCTTCCGCCAACCATCCAAACATCCCTTCCATCAAATTTTGAATAGGTTACTCTTGGGCCACCGTAGCCTCCATAAGCAACAGGCCCATTACCAAACAGGGTTTGCATATGCTCATCTTTATCATTTTGGGCATTAAGGGTGAGCGCAGAAATAAGGAACAGGGCTACCAATAGGTTCGATTTAGTTTTCACAGTCTTAAGTTTTAGAGTGGATAATTAAAATTTAAAAACATTAGCAGATATTCAATTCTTATGCCAATTGCTCATTTATACTCTTTTCAACCCATGGATGAACTCATAATCACAAACAAAACAAGCACGATATTAAAACATTACGAACTCAATCATTGTATTTAAAATATTTTAAGCGTCCATATCCCTTACAAGAATCCTATTCCATTATTTTTCATATTTTTGTAGGCTGGAAAAATTGCTTTAAGAAAGAAATGTAAATAAATAACAATCAACTAAAAAAGAAACAAGATGTCTAAAGTTAAACGTGTTTACACCTTTGGGAATAAGACAGCCGAAGGGAAAGCAGACATGAAAAATCTGCTGGGTGGCAAAGGGGCAAACCTTGCCGAGATGAGTTTATTGGGGTTACCGGTTCCTGCCGGATTCACCATCACCACCGATACTTGTAACGAGTATTATCAAAATAATCACCAGCTACCTGCTGAGCTCCTTCCCGACATTTGGAAGGCCATGGAATTTGTTGAAAAGACTATGGGCATGAAGTATGGCGATGCCAACAACCCTCTTCTTCTCAGCTGCCGCTCGGGAGCTCGTAGCTCTATGCCGGGTATGATGGATACCGTTCTTAACATTGGTTTGTGCTCGGCCACAATCCCCGGAATCATTAAAAAAACCAATAACCCACGCTTTGTTTGGGATTCATATCGTCGCCTTATCATGATGTATGCTGACGTGGTAATGGAAAAAGCCGAAGGGCTTGAACCGGCCGAAGGTTTGGGGATTAGAAAACAGCTGGACGACATGTTAGACGGCTATAAGCATAAAAAAGGCTACGCCTCCGACACCGACCTTAAAGCCGATGATCTTAAAGTGCTTGCAGAGGAGTTCAAAAAGAGGGTTAAGCAATCGCTGGGTAAAGAGTTTCCCGATGATCCCAAAGAGCAGTTGCTGGGCGGCATCATGGCCGTGTTCAAGAGTTGGAACGGGAAAAAAGCCGTTTCGTACCGTCGCATTGAGGGAATTCCCGACGACTGGGGTACAGCAGTAAACGTACAGGCCATGGTATTTGGCAACATGGGCGATACTTCTGCCACCGGAGTGGCATTCACCCGTAACCCTGCCACCGGTGATAATATTTTCTACGGCGAGTGGCTTATCAATGCTCAGGGAGAGGATGTGGTTGCAGGGATTCGCACTCCAAGCCCGCTGAATAACGATACCAAAAATGATCAAAACAGACACCTTCCCAGCATGGAAGAGTTGATGCCCGGTACCTATAAAGAGCTTGATACCATTCGTACCAACCTTGAGAAAGCGTTTACCGATATGTTAGACATCGAGTTCACCATTCAGGAAGGGAAACTCTACATGTTGCAATGCCGCGCCGGTAAACGTACGGGGACAGCCGCTCTGAATATGGCCATGGATATGCTTCGCGAAGGCCTGATAGATGAGAAAACTGCCGTTATGCGTGTTAATCCATCTCAACTGGACGAATTGCTTCACCCCATAGTTGACCCAAAAGAGGAAGCCAAAGTAAATCCCATAGTGAAAGGCCTTCCCGCCGGGCCGGGTGCCGCCGTGGGTAAGGTGGTTTTCACGGCCGAGGATGCCGTTGCATGGCATCGCAGAGGCGAAAAAGTTATTCTGCTTCGCGAGGAGACCAACCCCGAGGATGTTGAGGGCATGCGCGCAGCCGAGGGTATTCTTACCGCCCGTGGCGGTATGACATCGCACGCTGCACTGGTTGCCCGCGGATGGGGCAAGTGCTGCATCGTTGGTGCCGGAAGAATAAATATCAATGCGGCTGCAAAAACTGCCAAGATAAACTCCACCGGATTTACCATAAAAGAAGGAGATATTCTTACCCTGAACGGCACGAAAGGGCATGTTTACACGGGTAAACTTGGACTGATGGATTCCTCCGAAAATCCCAGATTCAGAGAATTTATGGCTATGGTTGATAAGTTCCGTACCATGGGTGTCAGAACCAACGCCGACACCCCCGAACTAGCCCAAACAGCCATTGATTACGGTGCCGAGGGTATTGGCCTGTTCCGCACCGAGCACATGTTCTACGGCGAGGGTTCGGAAAAACCACTCTTCCTGCTTCGCAAAATGATCCTCAGCGCCAACGCCGTTGAGCGCATTGCCGCATTGGACGAACTTTACCTCTTTGTTAAAAGGGACTATAAGAATACCATGGCTGTGATGGACGGAAAACCCGTGACGGTTCGTCTGCTCGATCCTCCGCTACACGAATTCGTTCCTCAAAGTGCCGAGAGTCAGAAAGAGCTTGCCAAAGCGCTTAATATAAACGTTGAAGAAGTGATTAAGCGTGGTGCTGCCCTGCACGAATCGAACCCCATGATGGGACATCGTGGTGTACGTATTGGCATCACCTTCCCCGAAATTACCAAAATGCAGGTTCGCGCCCTATTCGAAGCAGCTGCCGAACTGCTTAAGGAAGGGAAAAAGCCCATGCCCGAGATCATGGTTCCCGTTACTTGTGATGTGAAAGAGCTGGATCTGGTTAAGGTAGATGTTGATGAAGTGCATGCTGAGGTGTGCGCCAAATACGGTATGAAGGAAATACCATACCTGTACGGCACCATGATTGAAATACCTCGCGCTGCTCTGCTCAGCAACGAGATGGCCAAATCATCGCAATTCTTCTCGTTTGGAACAAACGACCTGAGCCAAATGACCTTTGGTTTCAGCCGCG
>JAKQEF010000116.1 GCA_029558675.1 Bacteroidota bacterium
ATTTGGGTGGAAAGCGAACCTGGGAAAGGCAGCGATTTTAAATTTTCAATCCCCCTGAGCACTGATTGACAAACAGGTAAACACAGAACAAGCGGTTACAAGCTAACTATATGTCCAAATAGGTATTTCACGGTATGCAAAAGGCTGTTGCACCTATCATAACTTTGCGAACCATAATCAGTAAAACGCTTGATATTCCCCATCGTTAGTACTGCCTTTTTTCATAGTCATGTGAGGGTAGTGCAACCTCAGAGCGAGAGGTGCTGACAGTCTGAAAAAAATTGAACGGATGGAAATTTAAATTTTCAAATCAATATGCAGAAAACAGTTCTAATCATCTTTTTCGTGATCTGGTATTCCACATCGATTGGCCAAAAACAAATTTGTGTGGATGGCAGCTTCACGGGTAATCCCGAAAATGGCAGCCCATCGAACCCCTATCGCACCATTCAGGCGGCTATTAACGAAGCGTTAAGCGGCGATACCATTAAGGTGGCAATGGGAATGTATTCTGCACAAGCCCTGCAGATTGTTGAGAAAAAGGTGCATCTGTTAGGCGGCTATGCAGGCAGCGGCGATTTTAATCATGCCAATCCTCTGGCCAATGAAACCATCATTGAGGGGACAGAAGAAGCGCCATGCATCTCCATTGATATACAAGGAGCATCAATTGCCGGTTCGATGGCAATCAGCGGGTTCACCATTCGCAATGGACAGCGGGGAATAGAACTTTCCGGCGGATGGTCAGGCTTTTTGGACAACATCGCCATTGAAAACAATATTATTGAAAACAACGGCACAACAGGCACATCACAACGGGGAGGAGGAATTGGCTTAGACGGGAAAAATGTGATCATTCGGAAAAACGTTATCCGCAACAACCGTTCGGATAGGGGTGCAGCAATTGGAGGGACAAGTTCACACATAGAAAATTTCCTTGTTGCCGACAACATCATTGACTCCAACAAGGGCTACGGCGATCACGGAGGCGGGATGATTATCAGCGGAACGGGAACGATTACCCGTAATATTTTCGACAGCAATGTTACCGCCATGGCTGACCCCTCTTACGGATGGGGAGGTGCAATTTGCGTTGTCAATGAGGACACGCTGAAGTTGATAACCCTATCGCACAATATTTACCGCAACAACTACGCGCCTGACCGTGGCGGAGCTGTTTTCGTGGATGAAGCTGCAAAGGTGCTTATGGAGCACGAGCTGTTTTACGACAATAGAACCAAAAAAAGCGGTTCGGCAATCTATGTGGATGAACACTGGGACCATACCCCATCGGTTCTGTACATGAATAACTGCACTGTCTGGGGCAATTCGACCGATGAGCCGGACGGCGCGGCATTGTTTGTACAATCGAGCAGTGCACATATTCAAAACTGCATTTTTTGGAACAACGGAAGCGATTTTGATAGTGTTGCCGAAGGGCATTTGTCGGTTGAGTACACGCTTACGCAGAAAGGTTTTGCCGGAAGCGGAAACATTTCATCGGACCCTTTGTTTGCCGATGCCCCGAACGGTGATTTTCACCTAAAATCAACGAATGGGCGTTTTAACCCCATAACCGAAGAGTGGGAGAACGACGAGGTTAACAGCCCAGCCATTGATGCCGGAAATCCCTCTTCCGATTATTCGAACGAAATCGAACCCAACGGAGGCCGCGTTAATCTTGGTTGCTACGGGAATACCCCCGAAGCAAGCAAAAGCAAAGCGAATGCAGTGGTCAATGGAACTGCCCTGATATCGTGGACAATATTCCCAAACCCAGCGAAAGGAAATATAACCATAGCCCCTTTGCAAAGCGGATCAAATGTGACCATTACCAACATCGAGGGGAGAAAGGTATTTAATGCTGTAATCAAAAGCGAGCGGATTAACATAAACACCGCAGCCTTTGATAATGGAGTTTACATCATTCAGGTTTTAAATAACGGTGCTGTTGAAGCCAAAAAATTTATTGTCTGTAAATAAGCCTCTCTCTTCCGACAGACAGGAGTAGAAAAGAATGGAATACCCGTTGCTATTGGGCAGTATAGCAAAATCCATTGCCCATTACTTTCAATTCGCGGGATTAAAAACTTTTCTACAGAGGGTAGGATTTATTCATTAGGTTTCGCTATTTTTAGAGAAAACTTTAAGCAACCAGAATATTAACATACTAAAACTCAATCACCAATGGGATTATTTGACAAGTTGAAGGGCGAATTTATCGACATAGTCGAATGGCTGGACCCCACAAACGATACTCTTGTTTATCGCTTTGAGCGTTATCAGAACGAGATTAAGAATGGTGCCAAGCTAACGGTTCGCGAGGGCCAAGCGGCCGTATTTATCAACGAGGGGCAGATTGCCGACGTATTTTCACCGGGCATGTATAGCCTCACTACCGAGAATCTACCCATTCTGTCCACACTCAAGGGCTGGAAGTATGGGTTCAACAGCCCTTTCAAGGCTGAGGTTTACTTTGTTAGTACACGCAACATCACCGACCAGCGGTGGGGTACTAAGAATCCGATTATCCTATCCGATCCGCGTTTTGGCATGTTGGAGGTTCGTGCATTTGGCACCTACGTGCTGAGGGTAAAGGATCCCGCAGTTTTCATCAGGGAGGTGGTGGGCACCGATGGCCATTTCACGGCCGAGGACATTGCCGACCAGCTTCGAAGCATGATTGTGTCTAAATTCACCGATGCCATCGGTGAATCGAACCTGCCCGTTGAAGCATTCGCCTCACAAACCAACGAACTTTCCGAGTTTTTGCATGAAGCGATTAAACCCAACTTCGAGTTTTTCGGTCTTGAGCTTTCAAGGTTTATCATCGAAAATATATCCATGCCCGAAGAGGTGAAAAAGGAGATTTTCGAACTCAGCCGGCTCAATGCCATTGACCTTAGCAAGTTAGCACAACTCAAAGCGGCCAAATCCATGGAAAAAGCCGCCGAAAACCCATCGGGTATGGCCGGTGCCGGAATGGGAATGGGAATGGGTTTTGCCATGGCCAACCAGATGGGTCAAGCCTTTGGCCAGCAACAAGCCCAGCAGCCTCAGCAGCCAGTATCACCGGGAGCAACACCTCCTCCAATACCACAGGAGCCTGCTTTCTATGCAGTAATCAATGGGCAACAGGCAGGTCCATTCCCGATATCAACCCTCAAGCAAATGGTATCACAGAATCAGCTTACCAGAGAGACGCTGGTATGGCGTGAGGGAATGGCCAACTGGCAGGCAGCCGGTTCGGTATCGGATATTAGCAATATATTTGGCAGTGTGCCTCCTCCAATACCATCAGTGTAATGAACCACATGGACGAGCCCACGGCATCAACCAACACATTCGCCTGTAAAAGTTGTGGTGCCAACTTAAAATACAAGCCGGGTACCAACAGCATGGCTTGTGATTTCTGCGGAGCAGAGAACGAGATTGCTCAAAGTGACGACACGGTTAAAGAGCTCGATTTTTATGAACACCTCAGGAAAAAGGATGATAGTGCAGAAAAGTTAACCTGTGTTTTCATAAAATGCGAATCGTGCGGGGCAACATCGAGTATTGATCCGAAGATAGCATCGGACAAATGCCCCTACTGTGGCACTCCGCTGATTATTGCCAACGCCCACAGCGAGGATATCATCAAACCCCAGTCGCTGTTACCCTTTAAACTCAACTCGAAGCAGGCCCATCAGGAGTTCACAGCATGGGTAAAAAAGTTACGGTTTGCCCCTAGTAAACTCAAGAAAGGGATGCTCAACACCGAAAACTTTAAGGGTATCTACGTCCCTTACTGGACTTACGATACCCAAACTACCACTCAATACGTCGGGCAGCGCGGAGAATACTACTACGAAACCGAAACCTATACCACCACCGAGAACGGCAAAACTGTTACTAAAACAAGAGAAGTTAAGAAAACCCGATGGTACAACGTGAGCGGTGAGGTAAGCCGCTTCTTTGATGATATTCTCGTGGTTGCCACCCTTTCGTTGCCCAAACAGATGATATATGCATTGGAACCATGGGATTTGGAAAACCTTATTCCGTTTGCCGACAGCTACCTGAGCGGTTTTGTCACCGAGAAGTATCAGATTGATCTGGCTGAAGGGTTTATGGTGGCTCAAGACATTGCCGAGAAGAAGATCGAAATGGATATTTTCGAGGATATCGGTGGTGATGAGCAAAGGCTTGACAGCAAACACATCCAGTATGACAACATCACTTTTAAACACTTGCTACTGCCTGCATATATCTGTGCCTATCGTTACAATGGCAAGGTTTACCGGTTTATGGTGAATGGCCGTACCGGTGAAGTACGGGGCGAAAGGCCCTGGAGTTGGATTAAGATTCTACTTCTTATCATTGCCATTATTGCTGTCATAGCACTAATAAGCATTTTGCTGTAGCATGACCAATACCGGTGGGCTTGCCCTAAAAAGCCCATCGGTTTATTAATATGCCATCTTCATTTAGGCCAATCGGCTTCAAAATCCATTCTGCGATAAACGTTTTCATTGCATTAGTGCTCGAATGATTCAAGATGAGCCAAAGCAGTATCAAAAACTTAAGTTCAGCTAACGGCTGGGTGAGTCGATTTAAATGCACAATCATGGAAATTCAAATCGTTTTCCTTCCGAACACAAATGCATCCTGACCAACCAATCTCCTCTGTATGCATAAATCACCGGAATAATCCTGCTTGTCAGCAAAACGCAGAGAGTCAAAAACCTACGACAGTAAAAATTTATAGCCCTAAACTGCATAAATCTGAACTGTTTTAGTGTAATTTTGCTCCATGGAAAGTGCCTTAAAAAACAAGCTTAGCAAAGAGCTGGGGCTTATCGATGTATTTGGCTTAAGCACCGGAGCCATGATTAGTGCCGGTTTTTTCCTGTTACCGGGCTTGGCCTCGGCTCACACCGGATCATCAATCTTTCTTTCCTATTTCCTGGCAGCATTCCTAATCATGCCTGCCATGTTCAGCATTGCCGAACTTTCCACAGCCATTCCCCGTGCAGGGGGAGCCTATTTTCTGTTAGACAGAAGCCTTGGCCCCATGATGGGAACCGTGGGTGGAATGGGGACCTACCTTGCGTTAACCCTGAAAACTGCCTTTGCCTTAGTGGGGATAGGTGCCTACACTACGGCCTTTTTCGATATGCCCATCAAAACGGTGGCCATTGTTCTCACTGCTGTTTTTATGGTTATCAATATTCTGGGAGCCAAAAAAACATCGGGATTGCAACTATTTCTCGTGCTATTCCTAGTTGCCTCTCTAATCCTGTTCCTGGTTGAAGGATTCAGGGAGATATTGCATATTGACACCCATACCCTAGTATCGGAGCAGCTGTCACCGTTTGCCACCAATGGGCTAACCGGAATCTTCTCTACCGCAGGTTTTGTATTTGTCTCATACCTTGGGCTAACACAGGTTGCCAGCGTTGCCGAAGAGATAAAAAATCCTGAAAGGAATATACCCCTTGGCATGATCCTTTCGCTTGTTGTTACAACCATTATATACACTGGTGGGGTTTTCATTATGGTTTCAGTTCTCCCTGCCCAAGATTTTATCCGCGATTTAACCCCGGTTTTTACGGCATCGCAGGTAGTTTTCAAATGGATGCCCGCTAAGCTTGGGGGATTGATGATAGTTGGTGCGGCCATTGCCGCTTTTGCCTCAACGGGCAATGGCGGGTTAATGGCAGCATCCCGATATCCCATGGCCATGGGGCGCGATAGGGTTTTACCATTCGCCCTGTCGCAAGTGGGGCGATTTAAAACTCCGGTCTACTCCATCATCCTCACTTCGTGCCTAATGGTACTATTTATCCTTTTGCTTAGTGAGGAAAATATCGCTAAGATGGCCAGTTCGTTCCAGCTCATCATGTTCATTATGCTCAACTTCTCGGTGATCGTGATGCGGAACAGCCGCATCGAAACCTACGACCCGGGTTATCACTCGCCACTTTACCCCTGGATGCAAATTTTTGGAATGATCGGTTCGTTTCTGCTGATAGTGTACATGGGGTGGGTACCCATCCTGTTCAGCGTTGCCGTGGTGATTTTCGCCATGCTCTGGTATAAATACTACGCCAAAAAAAGCGTTCGGCGCGAAGGTGCTATCTTCCACTGGTTTGCCCTATTGGGCAAAAAGCAACATGCCGGTCTGGAGACCGAATTGCTTGGTATTCTCAAGGAAAAAGGGCTGCGCGATGGCGATCCGTTTGATGAGATGGTGGTGCAGGCCAAAATAACGCAGTTGGGCGATAGCTCGGTTGGCCTAAAAAAACTGGTAGGCAGTATTGCCCACGATATTTGCCATGATATCGGCACCGTGGATGCAAAAGTTCTGACTAAGAAATTGTTGAAAAGCAGCATTGTGGATCCCATCCTTATTGCCCCTCACGTCACCATTCTCCATGGCAACTTAGAAAGCCTTGTACGCCCTGCGTTGCACGTAATTACATCGTTGACAGGAATAGAAAAAAACGCAGATAAGGAGGAGGCCAACGGGAACGATTATATTAGGGTGCTATTCATTCTTGTATGCCCCGGTAAAAATCCCAAGCTGAAATTCAGGCTCCTTTCCAGACTAATGGATATTGTGGACAGGTACAATTTTATAGAAAAAATCTGTAGCCTAACCAATGAAAGGGAGATTAAAGAATACCTGTTGCACTATGAGCGGTACGTTACATTAGAACTCCGGCACAACACTCCCACCGAGATTTTTATCAATCAAATGATGAAGGATACGCGTTTCCCCAAGGATGTTCTGGTTGCCATGGTGCAAAGGGGTAGTGAAATTATTATCCCCCGGGGCGACACCATGCTTATGGAAGGGGATATTATTACAATTATCGGTGAGCCCAAAGGGATTAAAACTATTTTTGAAGCATATATCCATACCACCTAGTTAACTGTATTTACCAACGGACACCATTCACCGACGCGAGCTTCAATAAGACCTGACTATAAAACTCAAAAAAAATATCTCCAAACTAGGACGTATAAAGCCCTGTTTTAATGAACGTTATTAAGATTGTTCGTATTAAATCCTACCTATTGCAGTTCAAAAAGCAGTTTTTAATAACGGGTATGCCATTTTATTAGTAAATTGAACCGTCAAAAACACAAACAATAACATGGTCAAATTCAGCAATTCGTTTTGGGTTCTCATCATGCTGCTCAACGTAGTAGTTTCCCCGTGCCGAGGGCAAAACATACTCATCCAGCAATACGATGGCAACATTCACAGCGAGAAGATTAGCGTGGTTCAAAATTTGCATTTTGCCTCAAGCAATCTGATTCTTTTACTTAAAGATGGATCGAGCAATACCTTCGACCTACCATCTGTCAGAAAGATCTACTTCGATTCCTCATCCTCTGTGAAGGAGAATAAAACAGAAAATCTCGCTATTTCTCCCAATCCCGCAAGCAATACCCTTCAAATTCAGGGCATTCCCCAGGGGAGTAACGTCCTTTACATATATCGGTCCGATGGGCTCTTGGTCTTTAAGCAACAGGTTGACCATGCCGAAAGCATTTCGGTTGACCTAAGCACGCTAAGCCCGGGTCTTTACGTAGTACGCATTGCAGGACTCACCTCAATATTCATCAAGCAATGAAGCGGGCATTAGTAGCAATAGCAGGTCTTTTACTCATAGCCCCATCGCTATGGGCACAGGAGGTAATGTACCTCCACCAGGCCAATAAAATCACCCTTGGAACTCATGTAAGTAGCGTTGACAGCACCTATTTCAATGGCGATGGGAGCGTTTTCTTCCTTCGTATTGAGGGCAATGAATACTCCTACCCAGTGAACGGGTTGGACAGCATTACCTTTGGCCCTGCATCCGACACGGTGAAGTTTATTTACGAAAACGAATCGGTAAGCGTGGTCAATCCCCTTGCTTTTGAAGGGGTAAACGTAGAAGTTGAAGGAGCGTTTGTAATCGTGAATGCCACCACCAACACGCAGGACATCAACTTTGCCCTAAGCGGAAGCACAAACAACGGAACGTTTAAAATATACACCGCCAAGCGATTCAACCTGGTTCTAAACGGGTTATCCATTACCAACCCTCATGGTCCTGCCATCAATGTTCAGTCGAAAAAGAAAACCACGGTAATACTGGCTGACGAAACCATTAATACCCTTACCGACGGGGCCAACTACACCAATCCTCCCAACGACGAGGATCAGAAGGGAGCCTTTTTCAGCGAGGCAACTCTGGTATTCAACGGCAACGGGACACTAATCATCAACGGGAAAGGAGTGGACAAGCATGGCCTTTGCAGCGATGATGACATTCAGATAAACGGTGGACACATAGTAATTGCCTCGGCAAAAAAGGATGGCGTTCATGCCAAGGATGGTTTGGTTATGACCTCCGGTAACCTTGAGGTTAACTCTGCCGGAGATGGTATAGATGCAAAAAGCGGAACGCTTGAAATCAACGGGGGTGCCATCAGCATTGTTGTTCAGGAGCCCAACTTCGACGGGCTTTGCTGCGACAGCACATTGATTATCAATGGTGGCAGTATTACTATCACTGCCAGCGGCGACGAGTCGAAGGCCATCAAAAGCAAGCAGGAGGTAATTCTCAACGGCGGCAATATCACCATTCATACTTCGGGGAATGCCGTTCTGAAACCCGTGGGAAGCGGACACAAGCCATCTTACTGCACTGCCATTAAATCCAATGGAGATGTGGTGATAAACGGAGCCAATATCGCCATCACCAGCACCGGGAAGGGAGGTAAAGGTATTTCGGCCGATGCCAATATCATCATGATAACGGGAGAAGTAAACATT
>JAKQEF010000135.1 GCA_029558675.1 Bacteroidota bacterium
TTTTGCTGGATGTTTCGAGCGAAGCAATCACCTGTTCGAGTTCATAGGTCAAACCATGTATAATAGCCGAAAAATAATTCCGCTAAGAAATGAACTAACCCAAAATCTTGAGAAGTTAAAAACATTGGATAGCATTGAATCTTTCAAAAAGTATGTTACCGGAATTTTCTTGGGGCGCGACCTGCTCATCGATCTTGCAAAGGCAGATCCGCAATGGAAAGATTACTGGAAATTTTACCTCAGAAGGCTTATGGTGATCAACCGCGATCTCATTAGCCTGATTGACAATTGCATCAATCACGAACGGATATTATGGGTTATCGGATATTAAATTGAATCCCAACGCCCGAATGATATCTATTTGCCTTAGGTTCAAATCAGCATCAGTAGAATAGCCGCTGTTATCGTGGCGAAGCCGATAATTGCTTCTTATGCTTTCAAAATGGTCGGGATTATTTCGCAACAGCATGTCATCATCACATATTGAGTACACTTTTCTAAACAGCGTTCTATAGCTAATTGCGCCATTCTCGATAAAATCGCCCATATCCAACCGGAAGGGCTCTTGAATGGGGTAAGGTTCCGGTTTCCATAGTCGTAAATTCAGGTTAAAAAAACTGGCCATTGCATTCACTGCCATAATGGTTGCATTAACTTTACCCTCAATGGTATATCCAGCAATGTGAGGCGTTGCAACCAAAGCCTTGTTTAACACCTGCCTATTAATATGGGGTTCGTTATCCCATACATCAAGAGCATATCTCACATTTTTAGTTAGATAGCCTTTCAGCATGGCTTGCTCGTCCACCACTCCTCCCCGTGCACTGTTGATAATCCAAGCTCCGGGTTTTATCAGTTTAAAAAAATCATTGCCTGCCATTTGATAGGTTGCATCAACACCTTTGAAAGACAATGGAACATGGAACGAAAAAAGATCGCACTCTTTCAGCAGCACTTTCAAAGGGAAAAAGTGCTTTTCCCCTTCAATCCTTGCGCGTGGCGGGTCGCACTGCAAAACGGTCAACCCCAAAGCCTTTGCGGCCTTCACAAGCAATCCCCCAATTCTCCCGACTCCAACAACACCCAACACCTTACTTTGCAACCTTGTGCCATTGGACAGTTCGAATAGTGTTGCAAGCACCCATTGCAGCACGCCTCCGGCGTTACTTCCGGGGGCACTGAATACTTCTATCCCTTGCGCATTACAGTAATCAATATCAATGTGATCGGTTCCAACTGTGGCCGTAGCGATGGCCCTAATGCCCGACCCTTTCAGCAATGCCTCATTACATATTGTTCTGGTTCTTACTATAAGCGCTACGGCATCCTTAATGTCATTACGGCCTATTTCAATACCCTTTTTGTAAATCACCTTACCAAAATATGGTTCAAATACGTCTTTGATATAGGGTATGTCGGTGTCAATTACAATTTTCATCTTGTGATAATACAGAGTACGGAATGGGAAGTTAAGCCTTTTTGTTTCTACACAACTAATTAAAAACCATTTAATTATTGATGTTTACTTGCCTTTTCTCCAACGCTTAAATGGGTTTAACTTATATAAAGGCGACTGGGAAGGAAATATTCCGGAGCTCACCTTACGCACATCCTCAATGGAGTAAAATGCCTTGGGGTTAAAGTCGTTAATAATCTCAATCACCTTTGAAAGGTTTTCTCTTTTTACTATGGTGTATATGAGCTCTACCTTACCCAAACTTCCTTCTCCTTCTAACAGAGTAGCACCATATCCGTTATCGCTGAGTTTCCTAATGAGCACATTTCCATCCTTCTGCGAAATGATTCTTATCAGAAGGTTACCCATTGCCAAATGTTCCTCCAACCGTAAACCAACATAGTTGCCCAAGGCAAACCCGGTTGCATAGCCAAAATAGCAGGCAAAATTATTGAGGTTACTCATGATCTGCCCCATGGCAATAATCCAAATGAAGACCTCAAAAAAACCAAGAATTGGCGCAATAACCCTGTTGCCCTTGGAAACAAAAATAATGCGCATGGTCCCAAGGGATACATCTATTACTCGTGCCATGAGAATTAACAATGGCAATATTAAATATAGGTATAGGCCCGACTCAAAAAAAGTACTGTCCATGGATATTTACATTTGTGCAACAAATTTAGTAAATAACCAACTGATTTACCAAGTGCATACAAAATAAGCTGCTCTGAGACCTGTTTAGCACGGTGATTCCGATGCATGTTACCCCATTCTTTTTTACACTTCACTTACCGATTTCTTTGAATGTCAAAAAGATTCCTGATTGATAAATATCATTTTTTCAACGCTGCCTGCAATGAAAAAGTTCTTTAACTTTAACAACTTGAAGAAACATTATATTTTTTTTAATATTCTGATTTTTAATTATCTATATATTTCTCTCGGTTTTAAATTGCTCCAACGGCATTTATCATTAATTGGCTCACTAAGTAAATGGCATCGCAATGGTTACACAGGTTGAAATAAATTTACCCCCTTTTTCAAAGGGATTTCATCTCATAACCGATATCATTGTCAAGCAGTTGCCCCAACTCCCTGCCATGGGAATTCTACACCTTTTCATTAAGCATACATCGGCAGGGTTGACCATTAATGAGAATGCCGATCCCAGTGTTCGCACCGATATCAACGAGTTTTTCAACAGGCTTGTACCCGAAGATTTGGCCTATTTCACACATACCATTGAAGGGCCCGATGATATGCCGGCACACATAAAAGTCTCAATTTTAGGATATTCTGTCTCCATTCCCATTTCCGAAGGCAGGCTGAATCTGGGCACATGGCAGGGGATTTACCTATGTGAATTCCGCAATCGAGGTAGTGCCCGAAGAATGGTTGCAACGATTATCTCATAGTTTCATTTATTAACTTTTTAACCCATTTAAATTGCGAATAATGTATAAATATCATATTTTTGCTTTCAAACAATTTGTGTTTTATTGCCATTTCGAATAATTATTAACTTGATATTAAACCAACATTATGAATAATTTACTTCTCTTAGGTGACGAAGCCATTGCACAGGGAGCCATTGACGGAGGTATTTCGGGGATCTATGCTTATCCGGGCACTCCATCAACAGAGATTATGGAGTATGTGCAGGCATCCAAACAGGCTGCAGAGCTGAAAATCCATTGCAAGTGGTCGGCCAACGAGAAAACCGCAATGGAAGCTGCGCTGGGTATGTCGTACGCAGGTAAGCGTGCCATAGTTTGCTTTAAGCATGTGGGGCTCAACGTTGCCGCCGATGCTTTTGTCAACGCTGCCATCACCGGTGTAAACGGCGGATTGGTGGTGCTAAGTGCCGATGACCCGTCGATGCACTCCTCGCAGAACGAGCAGGACTCGAGATTTTATGCAAAATTTGCCATGAT
>JAKQEF010000137.1 GCA_029558675.1 Bacteroidota bacterium
GTAATTGACAAAAATGGGTTTACTTCAACAACCCATCGTATTGCAACAATGCTATTTGGGTAATGAATTATCAGGAAACCATTCAGTTTTTATTTTCTCAGCTTCCCATGTACCAGCGTATCGGAAAGGCTGCTTATAAGGTTAATCTGGACAATACCCTTGCTTTGGACAGCTATTTTAATCATCCGCACCGGCATTTTAAATCCATTCATGTGGCCGGAACCAATGGCAAGGGTAGCGTTTCGCATATGCTGGCATCGGTGCTTATGGAGGCGGGCTACAGCGTAGGCCTTTATACCTCTCCGCACCTAAAAGATTTCCGCGAGCGGATTAAGGTTAACGGACAGATGATTACAGAGGAGTACGTGGTTGATTTCATTGCCAATCATGGTGCTATTTTTAACGAGGTTAAACCCTCATTTTTTGAGATGACCGTGGCCATGGCATTCCAATACTTTGCCATGGAAAAGGTTGATGTGGCAGTAATTGAGGTTGGACTGGGAGGCAGGCTCGACTCCACCAACATCATCACTCCCGAGCTGGCGGTGATTACCAACATAGGTTTAGATCACACCGATTTGCTGGGCAATTCGTTGAAGAGTATTGCTTTGGAAAAGGCAGGGATTATCAAACCCGGGGTTCCCGTTCTGATTGGCGAAACACATGGTGAGACGAAAGACGTCTTTATTGAAAAGGCACGGGACCAGGATGCCCCGATACGTTTTGCCGACGAATTGTACAAGGTTGATCCTATGGGGATTGTCAACCGGGGATCGCGGCTATTTGCCATAGAGGCAAAGCAAAGGGATTGGCAGTGCCATGTGAAATTAGGCTTATTAGGCGAATACCAGGCAAAGAATCTGGCAACATTTTTTGCAGCCGCAGATATTCTCAGGGGAAATGGCTTTGCCATCACCGAACCGAACACCAAAAATGGACTGGAAAAGGTGGTTGTAAACACCTCGCTTCTGGGGCGTTGGCAGGTATTAGATGAAAATCCGCTTACCATATGCGATACAGGGCACAATGCCCATGGAGTGGAACAGGTAGTAAAACAACTTTTGAATACTCCTCACAATCAGCTGCATATTGTTTTTGGAGTTGTGGGCGACAAGGATGTGAGGCAAATTCTTGCGCTTATGCCCAGGAAAGCACAATACTACTTTTCCAGGGCTTCTATTCCCAGGGCATTAGAAGCAGAACAGCTGCAGTTTTTGGCTTCAGAATACGGATTGCACGGTAATGCCTATGCCAGCGTACGCGAAGCCTTGGATGCAGCAAGGGGAAATGCCCGGCAGAATGATTTGATTTTCATTGGCGGGAGCACTTTTGTGGTGGCCGATATCGTACCATGATAAAATTTTTCTGAAAAATTTTGGGAATAAGAAAAATGCCATTACTTTTGCAGCGCTTTTTTACAAAAAGTACGTGCCTTAGAAAATTGGGAGCTTAGCTCAGCTGGTTCAGAGCACCTGCCTTACAAGCAGGGGGTCACTGGTTCGAATCCAGTAGCTCCCACATCCCATTCCCCGCCACGGCGGGGTTTTTGCTTTTCAGGATTTTACATAGTACCCGTCTGTTGCCTCAGAGTTATTACGTACTGAATGGGAATTCCTTGCAATTTATTTTAATGAAGAAGCTGACAGCCCGAAAGGAGTAGCAAAACGCCTCATTTTTTAACCGTCAGGTTATGGAGCTGAATATGGCGTAGGCTATGGCAAACCAATGGTCACTGCAGACTACTCAAACTACAAAGTAACAGGTTAATTGCCCCGCCCTGATCACTAATCATTATGGAAATTGAGCGCGGGGGAGAGAATTGGCGGAATAGTGCCAAAACCGACTTTAAATACTCAGGCCATTATTCCTGTTGCATTAATCCATGGATTACAAAAAATGGTGTTTGGTGTATGCTTTTTTGAAGTTTGCCAACATTTGGAATAAGTACATCACAAACTGTTGTAGTAGAGTACCAAAAGGCTTAAGGCAATGTAATTTTGACACAAAATAACCCCTACTGCCATGCGTAAAAAGATCCTTGCTCTATTTCTATTAGCCTGGTTTTTTAACCAGAGCCTTAACGCCCAGGTTAGGGATACCCTGCCTGCATTTATTACCTACTCGTATATTCCTGTACTTAAATGGAATGTTACAAGTTTGAATCACTTAACTACACCCTCCGGTGATAAGTACTACAGGGAGCGATATTTAGATTACACTTTTAATCACAATGCCCTTTCTTCCATTGAGGGGAACTTTGGCATAAAACGGATAGGGCTTCGAATGGGGGTTTCTGTAAATATGGACAACAATCTCATTGGGAAAGCATCCAAATATGGAGGGTATTTGGGATTTAAAAACTTTTGGCTTCGGTTGCAAACCGGGAATATTTCAGGCTCCGTAAACTGGACGGGAGAGAATATGGGAGGAATTTTAACCACCTGCCCATTCACCGGTAAATACACCAATATCGAGCTGCTTAAAACTTCCGAAATGTACAAGTATATGGAGGGGGATGCTCAAGAAAACCGGCTCTGGGGATTTTTTTACGGCTTTGGATATACCACTCTGTCCTTTCCCATTGAGTTTGAAACAATGGTAACGCCCGGTGGGCGTGAAAATCAAGTGTATGGCACCCCATTTTTCGACCCCAACTTCAAAACGAGCTATTATACATTCCTGTTTGGGTATGATATGCTTAGGCAGTTTTGCCTCTCAGGGGGAAGGTTTGGACTTCTGCGTAGTCCTGCACCCCGTTTTGGCATGTATTCGAGTAACAATTTGAAAGTCGGATTAGGCCCGGGTACCCTTTCCGATATAGGCGTAAACAATGCCCATGCACAAAACCCGGGTTATACATTGGCGAAAACTAAATCACTTATGATCTGGGATGGAATGAATTTTACTGTAGGATTTAGGTATTACTATGCAAACAAGAAGTTTTTCTTCCTTGCGGCTGTGGGGTATGATTTGGAAGTTTTCGGACTTATGGGAGGACCGGCTGCCGATACGGATACCGATTTGGGGTACGACTGTGATCCTTTCATCCTAAACCACGGAATCTCTTTTAAGGTTTGTATAGCATATAATAGAGACTGGAAATAATGAGCGGGATTACAATTGTGGCTTTATTTATATAAAAACCAAATTTCCCCTTTTATTTGAAGGTTTAAAGATAAGGCATTTGGCTTTTCAGGTTACACCTTGCGTTAACAGGTTGAACAGCCATGGGAAAGCTAAGTAAACGACATGCAAAAATGACACAGACAGGAGAACCATCAGTTTTTGACACATTTTGACGGCTTTTTTAGCTAACTATAAATATTGAATTACAAAAATGGAGTTTCGTGTAGGCTTTTTTGATGCTTGCCAACATTTGGAATAAGTACATCACAAACTGTCGTGTTGGAGTACCAAAAGGCTTAAGGCAACTTAACTTTAACACAAAATAGCCCTTACTGCCATGCGTAAAAAGATCATTGCTCTATTTCTATTAGCCTGGTTTTTTAACCAGAGCCTTAACGCTCAGGATAGGGATACCCTACCTGCATTTATAACCTATTCATATATCCCTGTTTTGAAATGGAAAGTTATGCATATCAGTAACCTTCTGGAGGCTCCTAGCAGTAAGTACTATGTTAAGCAATATTTAGATTATTCTTTTAATCGCAACGCTCAATCTTCCATTGAGGGAAATTTTGGTATAAAACGCATTGGGCTTCGAATGGGGGTTTCGGCCGATATGGACAACAATCTCATTGGAAAAGCGTCCAAATATGGAGGGTATTTGGGATTTAAAAATTTTTGGCTTCGGTTGCAAACCGGAAATATTGCCGGAACCGTAAACTGGACGGGAGAGAATTTGGGAGGATTTTTAACCACCTACCGGTTCTCCGGTAAGTACACCAATATCGAACTGCTTAAAACTTCCGGCATGTACAAGCATATGGCTGGGGGTGCTCAACAAAACAAGCACTTAGGAACTTTTTACGGCTTTGGATATACCACGCTGTCCATTCCCTTTGAGTTTGAAACAACAGTAACGCCCGGTGGACGTGAAAATCAAGTGTATGGCACCCCATTTTTCGACCCCAACTTTAAATTGAATTTTTATACATTCATAGTTGGGTGGGATATGCTTAGGCAGTTTTGCCTCACAGGGGGAAGATTTGGCCTTGTGCGTAACCCTGCACCACGTTTTGGCATGTACCTGAATTTCAATGATAAATTTGGATTTGGCACGGGTACTCTTTCCGATATTGGCACAAACAATGCCCACGCACAAAATCCCGGATATACATTGGCGAAAACTAAATCATTTACTTTTTGGTCTGGAGGGAATATGTCAGTGGGGTTTAGGTATTTCTATTCGAACAAAAAGTTTTTCATCCTTTCGGCTGTGGGGTATGATGTGGAAGGTTTCTTCCTTCTGGGAGGCCCGGCTGCCGATACAAATACCGATTTGGGGTACGAAGTTATGCCTTTCATTCTTAACCACGGATTTTCATTTAAGGTTAGTATAGCCTATAATAGAGACTGGAAATAGTGGGTAGGATTACAATTGTGGCTTTTTTTTTATTACAGCCAATTTCCCCTTTTCTTAGAAAGTTTAAAGATGAGGTATTTGGCTTTTCAGGCTCTACTTGCATTAAAAATTTGAACCTTTAAGAACTACAGTAACGCTTTTTTTATGGGTAATATGGAAGTTAATTCCAGTAAGCAGTGATTTTATCGGCTAACCGTCCGGCTATCCCTTTCATCAGTCACATTGCCCCAAAAGTCATCGCTTAATCGGCGAACTTAGCTACATTTGCCCCGTTGGACATTTGATAATAATAAACACATTCCCATACGCTGTGCGAAAACGACGACCAAACCCATTGTTGGAAAGAGTGAGGGTAGAGGATACTGCTGCCGAAGGTAAAGCGTTGGCCAGAGTAGGGGGTAAAGTAGTATTCGTCCCCTTCGCCGTTCCGGGCGATTTGGTTGATATACAGGTTACCAAAACGCGAAAGAGCTACATGGAGGGGTTTGTAAAACAATTTCATGAGTACTCACCCATCCGCGAAGAGCCCTTTTGTTCGCATTTCGGTTTTTGCGGGGGCTGTCAATGGCAGATGCTACCCTATGCTGAACAACTTCGGTACAAGCAGCAACAGGTGGTCGATCAGCTTACCAGAATAGGGAAAGTGCAGTTGCCAGAGGTAAACCCAATTATCGGATCGGAGAATACGCGATATTACAGGAATAAGCTGGAGTTCACTTTCTCCAATCGCCGTTGGATCACCGAGCAGGAGTTGAAAAGCGGTCAGGTAATAGGCCCACAGCCTGTTCTGGGATTCCATGTACCGGGGAAGTTCGATAAGGTTTTCGAGGTGAAACAGTGTTTCCTGCAACCCAATCCGTCCGATGCCATTAGGCTGGAGACAGCCCGCTATGCCATCGAAAAGGGATACCCTTTCTACGACCTGCGTAGTCAGCAGGAATTCCTTCGGAACCTCACCATCCGCACATCGCTCTCAGGCGAAGTGATGGTTATCCTCTCGGTAGGTTACGCGGATATGCACGGAATAGGAGATATTCTGGATCATCTGAAGAAGAAATTCCCTCAGATTACCTCGTTGATGTATGTAGTCAACCCCAAACCCAACGATGCCTTAGGCGATTTAGAGGTGGTTTGCTATGGAGGCAATGGGTATATTACCGAGGAGATGGAGGGTCTTAAGTTCAGGGTGGGCCCCAAGAGTTTCTACCAGACCAACTCTTTGCAGGCATACCAATTGTACAAAGTAGTGCGAGAGTATGCTGCTTTGACAGGATCGGAACTGGTTTACGACCTGTACACGGGCATTGGAACCATAGCAGGCTTTATTGCTGGATCATGTAGCAGGGTGGTAGGCATTGACTATGTAGCTGAGGCCATAGAAGATGCGAATGGAAATACACAAATCAATGGGATAGACAACGTTAATTTCTTTACCGGCGATGTGAAGGAATTGCTATCCGACGATTTTCTTTCCCGGCATGGCAAGCCCGATGTGATTATTCTCGATCCGCCCCGTGCGGGCGTTCATCCTAAGGTTATTAGTGCCCTCATAGATGCCAACCCCTGCCGTATAGTATATGTATCGTGCAATCCCGCCACACAAGCCAGGGATATAAACCTGTTGAGTACGCATTTTGAGTTAACCCGCATCCAACCGGTTGATATGTTTCCTCATACTCACCATGTTGAGAATGTTGTACTCATGGAGAGAAAGTAATGCTAACCGTTTTTTGTGCGGATTATTCGGGTAAGATGACAAAAATTTCCTCGTCAGCCCTTTTCATCAGGTACTGTTCGCGGGCAAATTTCTCAAGATTTTCATTGTTGGTACGGAGCTCCTCCAACCGATTGCGATCGGCCTCAATCTTTTCGAGGTAGTACATCTTCTCCTTTTCAAATTTCCGGATTCGCTTATATGTGGCCATGATATCAAGCCAGTTGCTGTTATCGAAAAGCAGCATCCACAGGATGAATATGGCCAGGGTAAGGATGTACTTATTCCTTAGCCACGGAAGTACCTTTTGCCATGTAATTAGTTTTGACACAAGTACAGGACTGAAAACATTTACTATAAAGACTACGCCTTTGCTATACCCCCTTTGGATTGCTCAATAAATCCCTATTCCCCAACATCCGGCAAGCGAAATCGTGATAAAACTCAACAGCAATTATGTCAACCATGAAAAAAACAAATGGGTTCGAAATAGAAAAAAATCTTCAGGATCAACCATTCTGCCATTTTGCAATTTACTATGGCAAAAATAGCTAAAAAACCTAATGCAATAGTCAATGTGCATTGAGTAAAAATAATGGAATAGTTCCCCGATCCGGTTAAGACGATTGTGGAAAATTAGTTAATAATGAGAATTTTATTGAAAAGAATTGGCAAAAACTTATTGGCCATTCTTTTTTTTTCTATCTTCGCATATAATTAATCATAACCTTTCATTAACTAACTTAAATTAGAAACTAAATGATGATTACTATGAAAAAGATTGTAAGAATTGGAGCGTTAATGTTGGCATCCGCGTTTTTGTTTGCAGGATGTCAGGATGAAATCCAAACGTCAGAACTAACCCTCGATTTGTCAAAAAAAGCGACGGTACAGGCATATCTTTATGCCGAAATGGACCTTACCCATCAAGGGTTGGAATTTGTACCCAATGGAACACGGGTACTAATTTCAATCCCTAATAGCGAATTTAATCCCTCGGCCTCAGGTACTTGGATGGATACTGCCTATGTTAATAACGGGTTTATACAGGCCACTGTTCCGGTTACCAATGCAGGCGTGACAGTACAATTTATTCCGGCTGAGTTTACCTACGATCAGATTCAACCCTTTGGAGCTGTATCAGGAGTAATCCCTAAACTTTATAAGTTTTCTGGTACCAGCACATTGGGCGCAGTTAAGCCGGGGCAAGTTCGTACTCAGCAAATTACGTACAACTCTCAGGAAGCATTGAGCAATCATGTTGAAACCGTACATAGAAAGTTTGAAGCGCTTGCTGAATTGGATGAAACAAATACCGAACTAGAATATGTTCCTACTAATACTATTATTACAATCTACAATAATGGTTGGTCAACAACAGTTACGGTTGGAGGAGCAGGCAAGTTTGAAGCAGATGTGCCAGTGGGCGAGACAGTTACATTCCGTTTTGTGGCTTCGAAAAGGTACTATACCTCCTATCCTGATACTGAAACGAAGAATTACCGCTATACAGCTACCGGAACATACTATGAGACTTCTCCTGTCTTAACAACTCTGAATTTTGGAGGCGGTGTTCTTTGGGAATAGCTTGATGGTTAAACGAGATATATTTTAGCCTAAACAATCAAAGCATCCTGTGCAATTCGTTTATAAATAAAAAGGATGAATGCCGGGAAGAAGAAATTTAAAACAAAAAAAAACAGAGAATGAAAAGAATACTTATAATAATTACTGCCTGCTCACTTAGCTTGTTTGCCATGGCACAGGAGGAGTATGTAAGTGCCGGCAAGCCGAGCAAGGGCGATACCGAATACTTGCCTCAGGCAGGCGATTTGGGGATTGGAGTAGATGGCACCCCATTTTTTGAATACTTTGGTAATATGTTCAATGGCTCGGGGTACAATAACCTCAATTTGGGACAGAATACCCTTTATTTCCGGTATTATCTTACCGATAATTCAGCTGCAAGGCTGGCTATTAGTATCCTATCGACTAAAATGGTTGATAATGAATATGTACAAAACGACGCTGCTGTCTTTGTAAACCCCCTGAGCAGGGAACAGCTCATAGATAGATACACGTACATTGAAAACGGCTATGGAATCACCGGAGGATACCAAATGTTTCGCTCATACAAAAGATTGAATGGTTTTGTCGGGGCTGATCTGGGATATGCATTTTATAAAGACAAGGCTTTGTATGAATATGGAAACCAAATGTCTGTGGCCAATCCCACACCATCAACTGCTTTTTTTGGCTCAACCGGCGTTAGACCTCTTGAGCGAAACTATGGGGCAACCCATACAGTTAGCATTGGGCTTTTTACGGGCGCTGAATACTATTTTCTTCCTAAGGTTTGTATTGGTGGCGAGTTTGGATTAATGTCAGGTATAAACTTCATCGGACAATCGTACAGAACGCAGGAGCGCATGGTTATATCGCGGCATGTTGAGGAGCAAATCGCCACCGAACCATCCGAACATGCATGGTTTGTGGCAACATTATTCCCATACTCTTACTTTGGTGGGTCGCTCTATTTCCTTGTTAACTTTTAGTTAGCCTCTGCCATTTAACCGAATAATACGAGAGTGGGTTTGCATATGCAAACCCACTCTTCTGTTTAAGGTGCTCTGATATCTAAAGCACAATTCGTTCGGAGTACACCCTTTTACCTAAAAGACGTACCACATACAAGCCCTTTGTGGGGTTCGCCAGCGATACGTCTATCCTTTGGGAATGTCCGGCAATCATCCTGCTCGTTACCATTCGTCCTTGCATATCAAAAATCTGAAGGGTGTGGAACATCTCATCGGGGTTGACAAGAATGGTAAGCAATGAGAGTTCGGCATGATATAGCATTTGAATGCTGCTTCTACCATCAGTTGCAACGACATCATCAGGTATTCTAACTTCAACCGAAAGGTTAAAGGTATTGCTGTCGTCTCTGCCATCCGATACGTAAACAGGAACAGAGAGCATGCCTACATAGTTTTCGGCAGGGGTAATGGTGTGGTTTGAGCACGAATAATTGTCGCCCTCAAGCACTGTCAGGCTGAAATCGTCGGGGTAAGTATTGTCTTCATCCTCCACAATCAGATGATCGAGGGTTATCTCAATGGGCACATTCTTATGGGTAACTATATCATATTGACCAACAATCACAGGAACATAATTGTCGGGAGCGGTACATTCTATGGCAACCGTTGAGGACGATGTCCCAAATTCGCCCGAAATTGTAAATGTAACATCCTCAGTGCCAATCCACTCTTCGTCATCAACCCGTAGGGTGATTTCCCATCCATTCTTTTCTATGATAATTTTCACATTTCCCTCCCACGAGAGGTCAAGATTATCAATGAAGTTGGAAATGTATTCGCTCACATCAATGGTAAGGCTATCTCCCTTTACGAACGATAGTCCGGATGGCAGGTTTAACTCGGGATCGGACGAAGGCACCATTTTTTCAATCCTAAAATCATCGAAAAAGAATCCCTGTCCATTGATCATTACATCACTCACCATGCGGAATCGGAACTTAACGGTTTGCCCTATGTAGTTGCCCAGAGAGATTTCCTCTTTAACCCAATTGCTCTGAGTTCCGTGGTACAAAGGTTTGCCCGAATCCTGATAACTCCCCCCAATCGAAGTATGCTGACCCTGAAGCGGAGTCCAGGTTGATCCATTATCGGTAGATATCATGAACTGGGCATAGTCCCAATTCTTTTCAATGTCCCATCGGGCCATAAAATCGGCCCAGGCCATAACGGCATCCGTTAGGTCAACTGCCATATTCAGGGTAATGAAAGTGGTAGTATTGTTGGGGTAATTGCTGTTTGGACTGTCGTTTATGGATGTGGGAGCTGAATGGTAGTACTGACTTGTAATATTCCACGATGTACTGGTCCAGTTGCCCATGTTGTTGCATTGATCATCAATGATTAGCTCCAAAGAGCCGTATTGTTTCACGATGGTATCGGTGTAGGTATAGCTGCCATTATTTACAGCCAACGCAAATTTTACCAAATCACCGTTGGCAATACCGGGTTTAAAGGCAATGCCAATGGAGTCGACAGCCGAAGCCAGAACATCCAGATTGTTGAAAACAATTGGTTCGCCCACAGATTGTATATTGGTCGAGATAGGCTGAATGCTTACGGTGAATGTGGGGTTGTTTGCCTGCCCCAGAGAGGTGATCTCGAAGGGAAAGAATGAATTTACGCTGCTGAATACCCGTGGCGATAAATCCTTGATATTGGCATAGGCAAGGGCCAGCCGTGTCAGATACAGGTTCATTCCCGTATGACCGGCGCATATCTCCTCAATACGGTTAACAGCAGGCCAGAATCCATCCGAAGGCTTTCCGGCTTCGGGCGTAAATGCGAAAATCTTATTCTTGGTGGTTTGCTCACCGTACATCCAGTCGTCACTACTACCGTTGGAAACGTAACTAAGTGTCTCGTAGCACGTTCCGTATGTATAGTGATTCTCCGAGGTAAGCAGCTGGGCATATTTGATAAAAACCAGCGAATCGGGAGTCAGTATATTGGCGTATCCCCATGGATAGATAAGCAAATCGCTGTAGGTGTGATTGTTGAGCGCAAGCGATATTTCCCTGGCTTCGCAGAATTGCTTTACCAGCTGTGTTTCGGGCTCGCTAAAGGGTCCAGTACCTCGAAAGGTTTCAGAGCTGCCGTAGGGCGACGACCCGCTGTTGTCGTATCCCCAATTGTAGCCATAATTGCGATTGAGGTCAATCCCAAATGAGCCGTCACCATTATTGCGCCTGTTTTTACGCCACATCCCGCCACCGTTGGGATTAGTGGTGTGGTTGTATATATAGCCATCGGGGTTAACACACGGGATAAAGTACATCTCTAGGTTGTTGATAAGGTATTGAATTTCAGGATCACTGTTGTAGTTTTCCATGAGATACCACATCTGGTAAAGCATCTGCTGCAGCGAAGCCGGTTCGCGGGCATGGGTCAGGGCTGTGTAAAGCACAGCAGGCTTTTCCTGATCTACCTCGGGGTTGTTGGAAATCCTTACCCAGTACACAGGCCTTCCTTCGATGGTGTTAGTTGTCCCAATGGGTTGTTTGGTTGATATCAGGTTTGGAAAAAGGGTCTTCATTTCATCCAATTCTGCTAACAACTCCGTGTATGTATGATACCCTCCCATACTCCCTAACGAAAAGTTTTCAGGTGTTGTATAATTTTTAAAAGACCTTCGGGAGGCCTTCATTTCCATGTTCATACGGTCAATATCGAAAGGCTCATTCCGTTTGCAGTAGAAAGCGCTCAGGTCATCAATAAGAATATCGTACTTCAAACCGGTTTCGCCAATTAGCGTCAGCTCACTTTCCGAGAATTCTCCTACAATGTAGGCTCCGGGTTTATGCTCGCCGCTTTCCATGGGCAATCCTTTTGCTGCCAGTCGGAGAATATCCGAAACATCCGGTGTATATATTTTCACCCGGTAGTACTTCTCAACCTGACACAGCGAACTCTGTGACAAAGCGAATAACATTATCAGAAACAACACATATTTTTTCATATCACTCTTTGATAGGGTTAGTTTACAAATCAGGGGCTAAAGTTAAGCATATTGTTTTTTTATAGCCACAACATTATATACATGTCGAATACAAAATCTCCCTTTTAAATCGTTTTCAATAATATATTATTACTTTTGCTAGTCACTTTAAATAATGGGATTATGAAGAGATTTTTCTTGATTCTCATGCTGTTTCTAACGGTATCGGTTGCACATTCACAGGTTTTTAATACGGGGCAAACCTTAAAACCTAAAGCATTCTCAGTTGGACTTGAACCGGCAGTTGTTATCAACGGGGGCGCTGATTTTATCCTTTTCCTACACGGAGGTGCTGGCATTGCAAAGGGTATTGATTTCGGCCTGAACCTTGGTTTTTTAGGTCCATCGGAGTACTTTGGAGCCGATGTGGAATTTGCCATTGCCAAAAATATGTCCATTGCCGCCGGAGCTCACCACTATGGCATTTTTGGAGTGGACGGAACTTTTAATATCACATTCCCCATAAAGAAAGAGGTTAGAATATTTACGGGTGCCGATGTGGATGTGAACTTTCCCAAGGAAGATGTAAATTTCTTACTTTGGCTCCCGTTGGGGGTGGAAGTAGGCATCAGGAATAACATGAGCTTTATTTTTGAAGCAGAAATAGGTCTCACCGGACCTATCTACCATTTGATTGGCGGAGGCCTGAATTTCTATTTTTAAAAACAATAATCGATAGCGCAAAACATCGCGCAATTTTCATAAAGAAAGAGTTAAATATTTAGCAAATAACATGTCAATTCGTACAAAAACAGCTGTCTCAACCCTATTTATAGGTCTTTTTTTTGGTTTTGTAGTTCCTGCCACCTGCAACGTATTACAACAGCCCGGCAACAGTATGTTTGATGATATCCCCGGATTAACGGCAGCAAAAACAACTGGTTTGCCATTTGTAAAAGACAGGAACAGCAACGAAGACGGGCAATGGATACACTGGGATGATGGAGAACATGCCAATTCCGTTGGAAATAATACTGCAGTAAAATTTAGCGTGGCAGCACGCTGGAACCCGGAGGATATTGAAGATTATAACGGATTGTATGTTACAAAAATCAGCTTCTTTCCCAATTATGAAGACTGCGTTTATACCCTGAAAATTTGGATAGGGACTTACGCACAGGAAGTGTACTCACAAGTGGTAACCCATGTAGATATCGCGCAATGGAATACTGTGGCGTTATCAACCCCATTCCAGATAGTTGACACTACAAAGCTGTGGATTGGCTATAGCGTTGATACTAAAGGAGGTTATCCCGCCGGCTGTGATGCAGGGCCCGCAGTATCAGGGAAGGGAAATATGGTTTATTTTAAAAACGAGTGGAATGAATTGTCGTCAGTAAATTCCAATTTAGATTATAATTGGAATATACAGGCTTACGTTACGGCCACCCTTCCTCCAACATTTAGCAATGTTACTTTTAACGTAAATATGGCTTTGGCCGATGGCTTCGACCCCGAAACGCACAGCGTTTTTTTGACAGGTGACTTTACAGAGTGGGCCACTCCGGGAACTGAAGGTGCCATAACCCTTGAGAAAGTAGAAGAAGATAGGGCGGCTAACGTAATATTCAGCGAAAGTTGGGATGAATACCCCAACTTTGCAACCCTCTTTCCTCCTTGGATCACCCATTTGGTTAATGATGATGCCACTTGGTCTGTCAGCGAGTTCGATTTTCCGGGGGAGGAGGAACCTTTTGCATTTATGGTATTCAATCCTTCCATGGCAATACCCGATGTAAGCGGCACCCATCCGGCTTTCGACGGGGATAAGTACCTGATTGCCGTGCAATCCAAAACGGTGGATGATAATAAATGGCTCATTTCCCCCTCCATTTCCCTTATCGATTCATGTCTGCTTCGCTTCGCAGCGAAATCCATCACCGATAGCTACGGTTTGGAGCGTATAAGGGTTTTGATATCAACCCAGGGGACCGATACAACCAAATTTGTTCCCATTTCCGAAGGCGATTATGTTGAAGTACCCGTCGAGTGGACTAAGTTCACTTTTGATTTGAGCGACTACGATGGGCAGCAGGTTAATATAGCCATTCAGTACGTTTCACACGATGCCCTTATGCTTATGCTGGATAATTTTATGGTTTACAAACCAATCCATGAATTGCTATATACCACCTCCCTGGAAGTGATGAACGGACCACATCAGTATAAATATTTCTCCGATGCGTTTGGGCAAGGTTGGAGTGGAGGTGAATGGGATGGCGATCCGAATCGTGAGATTAATGTAGAGAACGATATGGTTGTTAACGACCAGTGGGGTTTCCCGGCAACATATTTTGAGGCCAATATTCTATCCTTTGAATTTGAAGAAGGGCAGGATGAAGTATTCATTGCTCAGGATCATGTGGTTGTATGGCTGCCTGAGGGAACCAATATTACTGCCTTGACACCGGTTATTTCCATAACCGAAGGTGCCACCATTAACTATGTTTATCCCACCACGATGGATTTTTCCGTTCCTGTTGAGTTTACCGTCACTGCACAGGATGGCGTAACTACTAAAACCTACCCAATTTATGTTTGGACTACGGATGTGAACACTCAAAATCTGGTGAATATTAAAGTTTTCCCTAACCCATTCAGCGATGCCATTCATTTAACACATTATGAGAATTTTAACCGTTTGGTTATCTCTAACATAATGGGTCAGGTAGTTTTAGATATCCCTTTGAGTACGCCCTACATCAGTACTGCCAATTTCGCAAAAGGTGTTTACATTGCCACCTTCTATTCCCGTAATGGAGAGAAGGCAGTGTTCAAAATGGTTAAGCATTAGAATTTTTACTTGTTTTAATACCGAATTTTTCCCAAAAGCCAACGGATATCTTCCAATGGGGTGATACTGGCATATAGCAATTTCTAATTGCCATCACCAACCATTAATGTATAAACAATGTTGGCTACTGCTTTTTTTAAAAACTTTGGCTATCTGATAATTGAACAATTGACTTTCGTTGAGTTGCTATTCCCTCTATATTGACTTGAAAACAAGCTAAAAATAACGTACCTTTAGAATGGGAGAATGAAGTTTTTTCGTTCAATTTTTTATCATTGATTCCATGCAAGAGGCGATGTACTATTTCGGAGATTCGCAGAATGGCACGGTTAAATGTGCGTTATGCCCCCATGGATGCCATATCCAAAAGGGAAAAACCGGAATATGCGGAGTCCGGCTCAATAGCCGGAGTAAGTTGTATAGCACCAATTACGGTATGGTAACGGGTATGCACTTTGATCCCATCGAGAAAAAGCCTCTTTACCACTTTCACCCCGGCAGTAGCATTTTATCGGTTGGTACATTTGGATGTAACTTACAATGTGCGTTTTGCCAAAATTTCCGTATTTCTCATCCCGCGAACATGGAAATTTTAAATACAAAAAGCGTTTCTCTCAATCGGATTCTGAAGGCATCGTTAGAGTACATAGACAATTGTGGGATAGCCTATACTTACAATGAGCCCATCGTTTGGTTTGAATATATGTTCGATATAGCAGTCCCTGCCAGGCAACAGGGATTGAAGAATGCGATGGTTTCCAACGGTTATATTAACCGAAAACCGCTGGAGCAGTTACTTGACGTTATGGATGCCTTTAACATCGATTTAAAGGCCTATACAAACTCGTTTTACAACGACATCTGCGGAGGCTCGTTACAACCGGTTAAAAACACTCTGCAGGCCATTGCAAAACGTGGAAAACATTTGGAAATAACCAATCTTGTTATACCCGGTTTGAATGACGATACGAAAGTGTTTGGCGAAATGGTAAAGTGGATCGCCGGTGAGTTGGGAAATGATATTCCGCTGCATATTAACAGGTATTTCCCATCCTATCGTCTGCAAATCCATCCAACTCCGACAGAAACTCTGCTGCGACTGAGATCCTTGGCCATGGAGATGCTCAATTTTGTTTACATTGGCAATGTGTCGCAGGGAGGCGATTTGAGTAATACCATATGCCCGCAATGCCGAAAGGTCGTTATTGAGAGGAGTGGCTATAGCATTGAGTTGAAGGGCATTGACAATCTGGGTAATTGCATCGGATGTGGTCGAAGGATAGTTGTTCTTTAAAATCTGAAAATATGAAACACCCATGTTAGGCAGTTTACACAAACACGAATGAATAACATATGGGTGTTCCATCGTTGTAAGCACATTGAATTCGTAAGCACATTGAAAAGCATCCAATTATAAACCTGACGTTAATTTTATTCAGATGAAAAAATCCATTCGAAAGCCGGCCGTTGCGGGCATATTCTACCCTTCCAATTCCCATGATTTGACCAAACTAATTGGTCAAATCGAAAATAGGGAAGCCCGGCGCATTAACCTTGATTTTGCCCGCCATCGCATTCTTGGCGGTGTTGTCCCGCATGCGGGATATATCTACTCAGGGTATCAGGCGGTACATTTTTTCAAAATACTGCAGCATTCGCAGCAACCCATTGATACTGTTGTTATTGTAAATCCAAATCATAAAGGCTATGGCCCACCTGTCGCCGTTGATATCCATGATTTCTGGGAAACTCCCTTCGGCCTCGCGGAGGTTGATACTGAATTGGCCGATCTGTTAGAGTTGCCCCCTTCAGCCGATGCCCATAAATTTGAGCACTCGGGCGAGGTGTTGGTACCGTTCATTCAGCACTACCTGCCCCAATCGGTACGCATTGTCCCCATTTCCATACTCCAGCAGTCATACCAGCAATCTGCAGCCCTTGCTGATAAGCTTTACAAAGCCATTATTAGGCATGGCAAGCATGTCATAGTGGTTGCATCCAGCGATTTTTCCCATTTCGTATCCCCTCAGGAGGGGCAAAGATTGGATAGGCCGATAATTGACAAGGCATTAACTTTGGATGCAGAGGGTATTGACACACTGGTAAAAGTTCAACATTCCAGCATATGCGGATATGGAGCTATCATGACACTAATAGAGTATGCCAAAAGAATATCGGAAAAGGCTAAGGGCGAAATTTTAAGCATAGGACATTCTGGCGAGATTCATCCATCGGACAGTGTTGTGCATTACGTTTCCATGATCTATTTTCAACAATAGTTATTCACTAATTATCGGATTAGTACTCAGGATATAAATGTGGAGACTTTTTTCTTAATCCACATTCGTATTTTCATACAATTCGATATTGGACAATTGATATGTGATTTAAAAAAACTTACTTTTATATATAAAATAAATAAATGAATAATCATAAATAAAATAAAATGCATAAATAAAACAGCAAATAAGTATAAAATTTGCTTTTAACCTCCCTACGTGCATTATTTATTCCGGTATTCATTGTCTATGGTAATGACCTTCCGTTGGCGGAAGTTTCTCGTTTGGAAAGTGTATTTTTCTTAAAAAGTTTCTAACAATTTTCAAAAAAAATGAACAAACTGCAACATTTCTACAGAAATAAAAAAATCTATTGTTAATTTTGCTATAATTGCGTACTGAATTACAAGGCCAAAAAAACATACATTAAGCTATGCTCAAGTATTTTGGACTTTTACTAAACTTAC
>JAKQEF010000142.1 GCA_029558675.1 Bacteroidota bacterium
GGGTGAAGCTGCAAGAAAGCAATGAAACAATTTCCAAAACTATGCTAATAACAGAAAAGCATAAGTCAATAGCAAAGCTGTTTGAAGATAGTTTTTGGTGTAAAGTTTAAAAAGGTGTCGCATTGACGAAGTCAGGAAAAGGCTGTCAGGTAATCGGACAGCCTTTTTTTTTCCATCAGTGCAATTATTCTTTCTTTCCGCCCCCTTCTCCTTTCACTATGTTTTCGCGCATGCTGGTATCGGCCTGAATATTTTTCAGTTTGTAGTAATCCATTATGCCCAAATTTCCAGTACGGAAAGCTTCTGCTATGGCCTTGGGGATCTCGGCTTCGGCAAGGATAACTAAAGCTCGTGCCTCTTGAGCCTTAGCCTTCATCTCCTGCTCGAGAGCTACAGCCATTGCACGTCGTTCCTCGGCTTTGGCCTGAGCAATATTCTTATCGGCGTTGGCCTGATCCATTTGTAGCACAGCACCAATGTTTTTGCCAACGTCAATATCGGCAATATCAATGGAAAGAATTTCGAATGCCGTACCGGCATCAAGCCCCTTTTCAAGCACGACACGCGATATAAAATCGGGGTTTTCCAATACCTTTTTGTGCGAGTTGGAAGAGCCGATTGATGAGACTATGCCCTCCCCCACGCGGGCTAACACAGTTTCTTCGCCTGCTCCGCCCACCAGTTGCTTAATGTTTGCCCTAACAGTTACCCTAGCCTTGGCAATGAGCTGTATGCCATCCTTTGCCACAGCGCTAACCGGAGGAGTATTGATAACCTTGGGGTTTACAGACATCTGAACGGCTTCAAATACATCCCTGCCTGCCAGGTCGATGGCGGTAGCCATTCTGAAATCTAAAGGAATATTGGCCTTTTGTGCCGACACCAAGGCATGAACAACCTTTGGCACCCTTCCTCCGGCAAGAAAGTGGGCCTCAAGATCGTTTCGGTAAAGCGTAATTCCTGCTTTAGTACCCTCGATTAAAGCCTGCACTATGACGCTGGGTGGAACTTTCCTCCACCTCATCAAAATCAGCTGAAGAAGCGATACTTTTACTCCGCTTACCAACGCCGAAAACCACAGGCCAATGGGTACGAAATACAGAATAATCCACAGGGCAATGATACTTGCCACAAAAATAATCAGGTATAATCCAATTCCAGTCATGATTTAGGGTATTTAGGTTTTACAATAATTTTCGATCCATCCATCCGAATGGCAACAATTTCAGTTTTTTGATCAACGTACTCTCCCGTAGATTTCACCTCGTAGATCCTATCGTTAAAACGAGCTTTCCCCATGGGGGTTAACCTGCTGATAGTCATTCCTGCGTCTCCGGGTTTTACCTGATCTTCATCATCGGGCGAAGCAATGCTCCCATCGATACTGGTATCGAGCATAAAACGTTTCCACGTTTTCGACCGTAAGGCTATGGCAATGGTGAAGAGGGTGGCCAGCAAGGTTGCTGCCAAAGTGATATGTCCAACTGTGCTACCATAGCCGTAATAGGCCCAAAATACACCCCCTATCAATGAGGCAACGGCACCTATTCCGGCAATGGTTAGCCCGGGGATGAGAAGAAACTCAACCACAAAAAGGAATAATCCTATAAGTATCAAAACAATAAATCCTAACATCGCATATTAATTTTGTAAGTAGCACAAATTTATAGGCCCTACCGGGTATTTATAGTCGATGATAGACCTCTTCGGCCAAGTTCTTCTTTCATTTGCTTTAACACTTCAAACTCTCCAGTTTTCACATCGCACTTCCCCTTGTGATGGGCAATGAGCGTACACTGCTCAGCCTGAAGCCGATTGTGGTTACACACCTCGACAAGGCTATCGATAACATAATCGTAATGATTATAATCATCATTGTGTAGAATAAGTGTATAGAGTACCGAATACTCTTCCTTTCTGCTTACCTTCTCTCTCCTTTTCGTTGATTTGCCAGTCATTTGCTTAATAAAAAGTGTTGCAATATAGCTAATTATCCATTTCTACTGCCACCACAAAGGCATTTTTAATGCCGCTGCCAATTAAATTATCCTTCACGCGAGTTGCCTCAACAGCATCGGTATAACTACCGATGGAGTAGATAAATCCTCCCTGATTGTCGGGTTTGCGAATAATATCCTTTCCGGGAGCCAACGCTTTAATTGTTTGGGCCATATCGTCGGGTAAACGCCCTTTGAAGCGACCTAACTGGATCATATACAAACGGTTATCCTTTTCTATGCTTATGGTAGGAGATTCTTCCTGCTGAGCAGAGCCCTGAGAGTACTCAAGGGTTTTTGCCCTGGGCAGCGCAATGGTTCGTCCGTTGTGCCACGCTATAATAAAGGCATCCTTAAACCCTTTCGACCGAACAGTGGGTAGCGCCTTTTCTGCATTGCTCAACATCCTAAAATTGCCCACGTAGTACTTTGTAACTTTCCCTCCGCTAACCAACTCTCCGTTTATGGGTACCATACCCTTGAAGAAATCGATGGGAACGGGATTGCTGAAGGCAGCAACCTGAATCCGATAAATCACGCCATTGGGAAAAGGTTTGTCAACGGGTATGGGATTAGTTTTGCTATAGGGTGATTTTTCAACCACCTGAAACTCAATTTCCAAATCGGTGTGGAAGAGTATGGCATCGGGTTGTGCCTTGTCGTTGTCCCGCGTTATGGCAATCGCTTGCTGCTGAGTAGCCTTGTCCGGCTCTTCAACCTTGTCGGTTTTTATCTTTGGAGAAGCAGTGGGTAACGGGCGTCCAAATATGTTCTGCTCCATACGGAAGATTTTGCTTAATACCTCCTGCTGGTATATTTTCATGCCCCATAGTTTGGCAAAAACCAGTTCAAGCCTCAATACTCCCAGCTCATCGAGTATCAAGGCTTCGTAAGTTGACTCATCCATTCCCTCGTCATCGGCATTATTTCGTATGGCAGAAGCTGCCCGGAAATGCTGATTAGCCCTATCGATATCGGATTTTATATCCGTATCGTTATTCGATCCCCGTTTGACAACGGCCACCGACACACATTCCCTATATAGCTCCTTCTTACCGCCGATCAGATTGGTTAACAATGGGTTGATGCTGCGCAGTTTTGATATATACTCCAATTTGTTCTTTTGATAGCGGGGATTTTCGGTGTACGACTCGGGCTCGCTATTCTCTATCTCTTGTACTCTATTCTTCGCTTCCAGCAATTCCTTACGCAGCGCCTCTATCTGTGGGTTAAGTTTTTCCAATTGAGCCAATCGGTTAATCTCATCGGCCTGAAATACCGTTGGGGCAAATTGTGCCTGGTATAAAAATTTGGGATTGTCTGAAGCAAAGGTTGATGAAGGCTTATCTATGGGCTTACGCTTACCGGTAATGTACTCCTGCTCAATTTGGCTGGCCTTAACAAAAAAATTGTCGGCACTTTGCTGAGCCTCAAGCAGGGCATTTTCGACAATAACCACCTTCTTTTCCAAATTTCTCCTCTCTTCGGCAGTATTAACATATTCAAAACCATCGCGCAGTGCATCCAGTCTAACCCTCAACGAGTCGGCTTTCATCTGCTGTGAAAAACCCTGCGCCAGAGCTCTTGAGTATTCGGGATCATTCTCAACCGCATTGAAAGTTGCCGTTTTGGGTTGCACCGAACCAACCTGTGCAACCTGCTTGGGCAAATCTTTTTTGGCCTCCTCCTTGGGGTTAAGTTGAGCGATACGCCACAGCGACTCAATCCTGTCAAACGGGCGACGAATGGGATTCTCGTCTATTTCCATCAATACCACTTCAAGGCTGTCGGCCAGGGTATTCCTTGCAGTTACAAACGTAGCCTTCTCATTATTCTCATCGGGGACAAAAAGAAAATCGTCGTAGGGAGAGCTCAACGGGAATCCCAAGTTTTCGGGAGTACTCCACTGCTTTGTGTCAGTGTTGTAGATGGTTCGATAAATATCAAATCCTCCCATGCTGTAATGCCCTTTGGATGCGAAGTATAGCGTAACGCCATCGTCGGCCATGTATGGAAAATCCTCATCAAGAGAGGAGTTGACCACATCGCCCAAATTCTTGGGTTTGCTCCAAAATCCATCGGGCTGATACTCAATTACAAAAATATCTTTACCGAAAGACGTGGTTGATCCATAGCTGGAGTAAAATATCTTATCCCCCGGCTCGGGATTATTGGGGTAAAAAATAATGGAATTATCACCCTGTTTTACATCAACAGAGGTCTTCAAATCGTTGGGTTTCAAAATGAATGAACCTTTAGACGACTTTGTGTTGATATAGCGAAAGAAATCGTTCCTGTGCACCTTAACCCTATCAATTACCGATGGCTGGTAAATGAAGCGAACCATAAAATTGCCATTTTCGCATTGACCTACACGCTTCTCAATTATTTGAATGTCAATCGCAGGGTCTCCACCGTTGATTATGAAACGGCGGTAGTACGAAATGGCATCGTCAAAGTTGTAGCTATGGAAAAATGCCTCGCCAAGGTAATAGTACACCATGTTCGACACTTGTCGCGTTGACGCAAACTTGAGATGTTCGATGGACTTTTCCAACTCCTTGGTAGCAAAAAGATAACATACCCCAAGCCTATAATGGAAATTGGGGTCCTGGGAAAATTGTTCGACAAGTTGTTTGTAGTAGGGCAAAGCCTCGTTAAATCCCTTTTTTTGAAAAAGCGAGTCGGCTTTTACCTCATAAGGACTTTTTTGAGCCTGCGACTCAGCGTTTTGTCCAAAAATAAAATCGCTGATCAAAGTCAAAACTGATAAGAGAATGCAAACAAAACTCCTACGGATAAAAAATGCCATTCTTTTTAAAATTTGCTCAAAATTAAAAATAATTATTCGATTTTGGCTAATAATTTAGGTGCTCAAAGCAAGTGTTTACTATCATATAAGCATTGGTAAAAGGCCTTTGACAATTTTTTGATAAAGCCCTGCTTATAAGCTTCCGATATATACAACACGAAAGGAAATATGATATAGCTGATTGCCGGAGGCTTGTGAACCATAAATACTAGGCATTTCATATACCTAAATAAAAGGACTCACTTATTATATCATACTTCGGAAAGAGTTTTTTAATCATCTAATTCTATTTCCATTGCACATAATACATCCATTGGCATAGTTACAACGCAATGGGAAAGAGAAAGCGAAAGCGAAAGTTTATACGTTTAGGGCTTCCGCAATGGCCTTTTCAATTTCTCTAATATTGAAAGGTTTACTAAAGTACTTATGGATAAGCCTTTCGTTTAAAGCATCAGCAATTTCACGGGTTATATCATAGCCGGTCAGGATGAAAAAAACTATTTGAGGATAATCGGCATGTGCTTTTCGAATAAACTCAATGCCATTCATTCCGGGCATTTTCATATCGCTTATAACAACAGAAATTTCGGGGTGTTCATTAAGTATCTGCAATCCCTCTATTCCAGATACAGCCTTTAGAACATTGTATGTGTTTTTAAAATTAATTTCGAAAAGCATTAAGTTAACCGGCTCGTCGTCAACGTATAATAAGGTGATTTTCTCAGACATAACTACAAAAATAAGATAAATTGATGCCCTAAAAATAATATTCTAATATAGAAACAAATAACAACATAAAAACATATTTTACCTGTAAAAAACAATCTTTTATTTCAGCATCATCAATACTTTTTTACACTTTGCCCGCAAAGCAGGGGTACCCATCTCCATCAGATTTTGTGCAATCGGAGGCAGTGCGCCGGCTATCCAAGTTTGGTATTTCGAAAGCAAACTTAAGATTTCCAAACTATTTGACTTAATGGCTGGCTGGCAATCTTCGTCCAAAAGCCAATTGAAACAAACCTCATCCAACTGCACTGCATACACCTGCCATTGTTCAATTTGGAACAACTCATCGTTCTTTTTGTTCAACAACCTTTTCAAACCGATAGACACTAACTTGCTAAAATGTCTTTGTACACTTGTATTTTTAACTTTTCGAAGGTATTCAATGATAATGGGTAAAGAAGAATCCAGAATATTGGGATTAAGCGTACAAATATTTTCGAATACCCAGGCCGAATGAAAACTTATGGCATGACTGCTGTGTAAAGTGAGCGATAGGAGTTTTTCGAGGTCGCAACCAAGATCTGCATAGGTTTTGGCCAACTGAACCACATCCCTCTTGAGCAAAGGATACTTCAATCTTTCAATCAGTAAATGACTATTTAACCCTTCGGGGTTTTGGGAAAACATTCGCTTCAGATTTTAGTTATCCCCGTTTTTCTACACATTCGATTACTTTTTGCAAAAGTAGTAAGAGGTTTGCTTTGATAGAGGCATTACATTAAAATATATTTCTTCAGTTTATGCGCAACAGAAACTAACCATTGCTTTGCATAGTTCGAGGCAAACCCTTACCTTTACATACTTCAAAATAGTTTAAAATCATGGATTTGCTTCACGAATTGTTTCTAAAATACCCCTATTCGCCCGAAAAACTAAATACGCTGGTTTGTGGCGATAAGTATGCGGCTGTCATGCTAAGCAACGGCAATATAGGAGTATGTTCCACCCTGCGTCATACCATTCCCAATGATATCAAGGTGCTGGAAAATCCCAACTTTTCCCTTTACCCCCATAGGGTTATCGTCAATGCCTGGATAAATGCTTTTGCTAACTACGATATCATGCCCACGGGGCATGGCGATATTTTTAATGCCATTAATTTTTCCGAATTAAAGCATGTGGTGATGATTGGCTACTTTGGTTCTTTATCCAAAAGGATCACTGATATTGGGGTGAATCTGACCACTTTCGATTTCAATGAAAGGGAAAAGCCGGTAGCCCCCATGCATCAACAGGAGGCAGCTCTATGGGATGCTGATGCCATAATTCTCACTGCCACCAGCTTATCAAACAATACCTTTAACCATATTATCAGCATTTCACCGGAAACAACGCCAATATTCCTTCTTGGCCCTTCGACGCCTCTTGCAGAAACGCTACTTAACATTCCAAAAATCAATGGGTTATTTGGAGTACGCTTTGAACCCTTTGATCACGAAACCATAACGATTATTGCCAATGGCGGGGGAACCAAAGATTATATGAAACGAATACGGAAGATCTTTTTGTCAAAGTAAAAGAGCGACTACTGATAATACTATTAATCTAAAAACTATGGCGGGAAGTAAGGGAAGTAAGTACTACAACGTGTTCCTTAAACACAAAATCTGGCTTGAAAACAAGGATGGGCAGGACATTGTGGGCGATGGAAAATTCGAACTGCTTCAGCACATTGATGAGTTTGGTTCGTTGACTGCCGCCGCTGAGAAACTGAAAATCAGCTACCGAAAAGCGTGGGGGAGCCTCCGTGAAATAGAACAGAGATTGGGATTTGCCATTGTGACAAAGCAGAGGGGCGGTAAAGAAGGGGGTAAAACAATGCTGAATGAGGAGGGGAAAAAACTCATTGCAGCTTACAAACTGTTTTTAGCCGAAATTGAACTCCTTATGCACGATTCGGCCAGAAAATTTTGGCATTCCATCAACGAATAAAACACAAAACTCTTTTCAGACAGCAATAAGTTGAAATAATTCTTTTTTAAGATATTGCGATATGCTTTATTTGCATAACCCAAAATCAATGATTATGAAACGACATATTACACCCCTCTTGCTTGGCATTACCTTGCTTCTCTCATCGTGTCACGGCAACCAACAAAACAACACCATAACTATCTTTCATGCAGGAAGTTTGGCCATGCCCATTAGGGCCATTGCCGACAGCTTTAAGGTGTTGCACCCCGATGTTACCTTCCGCCTCGAAGCGGCAGGGAGTGTGGAGTGCGCACGCAAAATAACAGAGTTCAACCGCCAGTGTGATATTATGGCTTCCGCAGATTACAAGATAATTGATGAACTGCTGATACCCGACTATGCCGACTGGAACGTTCTCTTCTCGGGCAATGAAATGTCGCTCGTTCATACCAAACAATCGCGTCACGCCAATGACATTAATGGTGACAACTGGTACGAAATATTAGCCAAACCCGAAGTAAGCTACGGGCGAAGCGACCCCAATGCCGACCCCTGCGGATACCGCACCCTGCTTACCCTACAACTTGCAGAACAGCACTACCAGAAACCCGGGTTGGCAAAGTCCATAGCAGAAAAGGACAATCGATTTATTCGCCCCAAGGAGGTGGACCTCATTGCCCTGCTGGAGTCGGGAGCCATCGACTACATATTCCTCTACCGTTCGGTTGCTGTGCAGCATGGGTTGGAGTACGTTGCCCTTCCCGATGAAATCAACCTAGGGAATCCTTCCCTGAGCGACTTGTACTCCGGCGTACACGTAAGAATCAGGGGGGCAGCCGTGGGCGATTCTCTCACCCTTTACGGAGAGCCCATGGTGTATGGCATCACCATACCATCCAATGCGCCCAACAGGGCAATGGCTGTGGAATACCTTAAACTTTTCCTTCACCCCCACAAGGGGCTGAAAACCATTGAGCAAATGGGCATGATCCCTCTCCGCCCGCTTATTATTCACAATGAGGACGGCATGGACAAAAACCTTAGGGAAGAGCTAACAGTCAACCCTTAAACGATAATCTTTTAAATATTGGCGAATCAGGTATATAGCGCAACAAAACCAACGGAACGGCAATGAAAAAATCGGCCATCAATTTATCTTTCGCATTTTTGGGTGGACTGGTTCTCCTGTTCATCGTGGCCCCGCTTTTGGGAATGGTTTTTTCAACTCCGCTCTCCACACTTTTTTCCACGGCGCAGGAAACGGAGGTTCAGCAAAGCATATGGTTAACCATTTGGATTTCCATGGCCTCCACATTGGCATTTGCCATTCTATCCATACCCCTTTCATACCTGTTGGCCAGGTATAGTTTCCCCCTGAAAAACATGGTGCTGGGCATCATCGACCTGCCCATTGTCATCCCGCACTCCGCCGCAGGGATAGCACTGCTGGGTTTCATCAGCCGCGATACAGTCATTGGAAAGGCGGCCGGGTCATTCGGTTTCAACCTCGTTGGAAGCCCCTTTGCCATTGCGCTGGCCATGGCATTTGTGAGCATCCCTTTTCTGATAAACGCTGCCCGCGAGGGATTCGCATCGGTTCCCGTGAGGCTGGAGAAGGCAGCGCTCAATTTAGGGGCATCGCCGGCAAGGGTGTTTTTCACCATCTCGCTTCCCCTGGCGTGGCGAAGCATCGTCACGGGATTGGTGATGATGTTCGCAAGGGGCATGAGCGAGTTTGGGGCGGTGGTAATCGTTGCGTACCATCCCATGGTTGCACCGGTGCTAATATTCGACAGGTTCAATGCCTTTGGGCTCAAGTACGCACGCCCCGTTGCCCTGCTTTTCATTCTGGTAAGCCTTGTGGTGTTCATAACAATCCGATTGTTGGCCGTAAAACGAAAAAAGGATGCTTAAGCTGACCAACATATCCAAACGGTGGGAGGAATTCACCCTCAAAGACATAACGTTAAGCGTTGGGAAGGGTGATTACTTTATCCTTTTGGGCCCTTCGGGTGCAGGGAAATCCGTACTGTTAGAGGTGATTGCCGGTCTTATCGCCCCCGATGGGGGCGACATTACCCTTAATGATGCCAATATAACGCAGCTCAGGATTCAGGAACGTGACATCGGGCTGGTTTTTCAGGATCTGGCGCTCTTCCCCCACCTCAACGTACATCATAATATTGGCTACCCTTTGTATCGGAAGGGATACAAAAGCCGAGAGGTGAACCGTAGGGTTGTTGAACTGGCCCAAGAACTGGGCATTAGCCATTTGCTGAAGCGATTCCCTCCCACCCTTTCGGGTGGAGAGCAGCAACGGGTGGCCCTGGCCCGTACACTTGCCCTCAATCCAGTTCTCCTATTGCTGGACGAACCTCTCTCGTCACTCGATGTTGAGCGCAAGGCTGAAATTAGAAGATTGCTTCGCGATTTGAATCGCAAGGGGCAAACCATAGTACACGTTACCCACGATTACGAGGAGGCCATTGCGCTGGGAAACAGGATAGCCATAATTAACAACGGTGCCATTGAACAAATGGGTAGCCCGCAGGAAGTGTTCGGGAAACCCACCTCATCATTTGTCGCCGGATTTGGCGGTGTGCGCAATTTTTTTAAAGTATCCCTATCCAAATCTGCGAATAGCAAATTCAAGAAGGCCAGGGTTAGCGAAAACCTTTCATTCTATTTGCAATCCGATGATGATGGAAACGGCTATGCCATGATTCCCGAGAATGAAATTGTCATCACCCACGACAATCCCAACACCGAAACCCCTAACACCTTTCCCGGAACAGTAATCGACATATATCCTCACAGATTTGGGTGTGAAGTTGTTGCAGATATCGGAGAGAAAATCTTTGCCATCATGGCAAGCACACAATTGCAAGCCATTCATGCATCCATTGGGAGTAAGGTATGGGTATCGTTTAATGAAAACAGTGTAATTTTCATTGACAGTAACTAAACCAATGCCTTAAAGTTTTGAAAAATCTAAATAATTATCTTACATTGTTACGCTATTGAACACATTACCTTTAACATTAATATCTGACTGTGTGATAATTAGATAAAAATGGTTTTTAGGAAAAATCCAAAGATTAATGCCAACATCTACATTGTAGATCACGACCCGGCTTATGCAGTATCGTTAAAGGATTCCATTGACAAACCCGAAAAGTACAAAATCCAGGCATACCATTCGGGGGAGCGGTTTACGTCAGAGCTG
>JAKQEF010000152.1 GCA_029558675.1 Bacteroidota bacterium
CACCACAAAGCGGTAGCTATAGGCCCCCTGCTTCAACAGCAGGCTGATTTCGTATGCCTGCCTTTGGTAGCTGTATTCCATGCGGTTATCGGGGCTTAGCTGCCATCCGGTGAGCTCACCGAAAAGGTAAACGCTCTTCCCCGTTTCGCCTCCCAGAGGGGTTTTCAGCGTGAAATATGTCCAGAGATAATCGGCCTCAATCCAGCTTTTATCGCTTCGCTCGAGTCCCACCACGAAAATTCCGTTAAGGTCGGAGTAGTACGAATACTTTTGGTTTAACTTCGATTCTTCGGGTTTAAGCAACACGTGATATACTCCACCCTGGTAATCAACCGATTGAATGCCCGTGCCGGGTTGCCGAATACTCCTTGTATCGAAGAGGCGAAACTCATTAATGCCCTCAACGATAATGGCATCGGGATGCGAGTAGTCAATCTCGCCATCCTGCACATGAATGGGCTTTACATTCTGCAAGCAACCCTGAAAAAGATAGCTCTGGCAAACAACGGTTTTCAGTTCGGTGTACGGGTCATAAATTCTAACACCTTCCGTGTTTACCTTTAAATCCAACTGCTGCCCGCTGTACCTGTTCTCACCCGCCGAGGGTTGACGGACCTGCACATTAATTTTTGTCAACGGTTCGTACACCACAAAACGTCTTTGAATGAGAATCTCGTCGGGTTTGTATGTATCGAATACTCTTAAAAGGTAGTTGCCGGATATTTTCAAACGCACATCCCCATTGGGCAATTCCAACTGGAAATGGGTGTAATCCATAGTAGTTCCCGAGGAATAGCTGAAGTCTTTAATTTCGTTCACCTCAAATCCATCCATGTAGTCGGATAGAAAAATGGGAGAAAAGTTCCAATCCCAATCGCAATGGGTTACTGTATATGAATATGTAGAGGGATTTCCCGAAATATCATCGAAGCTAAACAAGAGTTTACCCTTACCATTCAGTTCAATGGCCTGCTCAGACAGTTCCCATCCAAGCCTGTGCAACTTAACGGATTTTATTACGGATGAGTTGACAAACTCAATTGATTGGCTTTCCTGATTTGAGCCGATAGCATGCGCCACATTCGTTTTAATTAAAGCAAAACAAATGGTCGCAATAAATAAAACCTGCTGAAAGTGAACTCTACCATCAATGCTACACATCACCCTGAACATATTTGCACGAGAAGTAAAACGAATCGATTAACTGCGAATTGCATTGAATTTTACATTTCAATGCTTTCTAATTGTTACAAATATAAGTCCAATATTAATTTTGCACAATTCGTCCCGTTTTAACAGTATTATATATGTTGATTACTATTTTTGTTAAATATATTTTCAAAAACTCGAACATTATATTTTTTACCTTTGTTGTCTGTAAAACTAAATCTTGATCATGCCAAAGGTTTATAAAATTCGCAAAGGCTTAAACATCCCCCTGAAAGGTGAAGCCGAAAAAGTATTTACCCGAACCGAACAAGCAGAAGCATATGCTATTAAACCCATCGATTTCCCGGGAATTACCCCCAAACTCAGCGTTCTGGAGGGCGATAGGGTTTTAACCGGTTCGCCGCTTTTTTACGACAAACACCATCCCGAAGTCCTTTTTACATCGCCTGTGAGCGGTACAGTTGAACTTATCCGAAGGGGCGAACAAAGGAGAATCCTTGAGGTAATTGTCACGCCTGATAAAGATCAGGAGTTTGTTGACTTTGGTGCTGCCGACCCCAAAACCCTGACGCGAGAGCAGGTAATTGAAAAAATGCTGAAAAGCGGAGTTTGGCCAACCATCAGGCAGCGTCCATACGGCATTATTGCCGGCATAAAGGACGTACCCAAAGCAATTCACATCTCTGCATTCGATACCGCTCCCCTGGCTCCCGACATGGATTTTTCCGTAAAGGACGAGGTGGAAGCGTTTCAACTGGGTATTGATGCCCTTTCGAGGTTAACCCACGGTGTGATACACCTGAATGTCAATGCAGAATATCTGCCGAACAACGTTTTTAGCAAAGCCAAAGGGGTTAAGGTTAACAAATTTACCGGGCCGCATCCTGCCGGAAATGTTGGAATTCAGATTCATCACATCGAACCCATCAACAAGGGGGATATAGTTTGGACCGTTAACCCTCTGGATGTCATTATCATTGGAAGGCTCTTCAAAAAAGGGCAGTACGATGCCACAAAGGTGATTGCCCTGGCAGGCTCAGAAGTACTCAAACCCCGTTACTACATCATCAAAACCGGTGCCTCCATTCACAACATCGTTAAGGGCAACTTAACCCAACCGTCTGAAAATTTGCGATTTATCAGTGGCAACGTGCTAATAGGTAAAAAAATAAGTGAAAACGGTTTCTTCGGTTTTTACGACAATATGGTTACCGTTATCCCCGAGGGCAACCATTACGAATTCCTTGGATGGGTTTCGCCCGGGTTCAACAAGTATAGTGCTTCGAGAACGTTCATGTCTAAGTTTTTCCCTCGAAAAGCGTATAAACTCCATACTAACCTCAATGGAGGAGAACGTGCCTACGTGATATCGGGGCAATACGAGAAAGTACTCCCCATGGATATTTATCCGGTACACCTGATTAAAGCCATCCTTACCAATGATATAGATAAAATGGAACAGCTGGGCATTTACGAGGTGGTGGAAGAGGATTTTGCCCTGTGCGAATACGTTTGTACCTCGAAAATTGAAGTACAGGAAATCATACGCAAAGGCATAGAAACGGTAATAAAAGAATTAGGTTAGCAAATTAACACTTTCCATAATGAAAGCATTACGAAACGTTATTGATAAAATTAAACCAAACTTTCAGAAAGGGGCAAAGTTTGGAATGTTCCATTCCACCTTCGATGCGTTTGAAACCTTTCTGTTTGTCCCCAACAAGGTAACATCAAAGGGTAGCCATATTCGCGACTTTGTGGATATGAAACGCACCATGACTGTGGTAATCACGGCACTAATCCCCACTCTGCTATTCGGAATGTGGAATGTTGGTTATCAGCATTCGCTGATGATAGGCGAGAGTTGGACGCTTTGGCAAAACTTCTGGTTTGGGTTTCTTAAGGTCCTCCCCCTGCTCATTGTCAGCTACGGGGTAGGTTTGGGTATTGAGTTTGCCTTTGCCCAGTCGCGGGGGCATGAGGTTAACGAAGGGTTTCTGGTTACTGGCATTCTTATCCCTTTAATCATGCCGGTTGGCGTACCGCTGTGGATGGTTGCCATAGCCACTGCCTTCTCGGTTATCATTGGGAAAGAAGTTTTCGGAGGTACCGGAATGAATGTATTTAACCCGGCCCTTTTGGCCAGGGCCTTCCTGTTTTTTGCATATCCATCGCACATGTCGGGCGACAATGTTTGGGTTGCAGGGCTTGCCCATGGGGCAAAGGCGGTTGACGGTTTTTCGGGTGCAACACCCCTTTCCAATGCTGCATCCTATCATATTGATAGCATTCCGTCCACGTACGACATGTTCATGGGATACATACCGGGGTCTATTGGCGAAACATCGAAATTGGCCATACTCATTGGTGCTGCAATTCTACTGATAACGGGCATTGGTAGCTGGCGGATTATGCTTTCGGTAGTTATTGGCGGACTATCGGCAGGTTTTCTTTTCAACATTCTCTCCGTCAATCCCTACATGGATGTGCCCGCATGGCAACATCTGATTATGGGAGGGTTTGCATTTGGTGCGGTTTTCATGGCCACCGACCCCGTTACCGCAGCCCAAACCAATAAGGGAAAATGGATATTCGGCTTCCTGGTAGGTTTTATGGCGCTGCTGGTGAGAGTATTAAACCCTGCCTACCCTGAAGGGATGATGCTATCCATCCTGCTCATGAATGCCTTTGCACCGCTAATCGATCATTACGTGGTGCAGGCCAATATCAAAAAGAGGTTAAAGCGCGCCCAAAAGGTTGCACAACAATAAAGTTACTGACTATGGGAGTACTAGATAAATTTAAAAAGATGGATACCAACAGCAACCTGTACACATTCCTGTACTCATCGGGAATGGTGATTCTTGTTGCCGTTCTGCTAGCCATTGCTGCCACGTCGCTTAAGCCGGCCCAGCAAAAAAACAAAGAAACCGAAAAAAAGGTTGACATCCTGAAATCATTTGGCAAAACGGAAGGGATTGACAAAGCTGCCAACAAGCATCGTTTTGTCGATGAAGTTTTTAAGAAGTTTATCACAGAGCAGCTGGTGGTAAATATTCATGGCGATAGCATTAAAGGCGTTGATGCCTTCGGCATTGATTTAAAAGCCGAACTCTCGAAACCTGAGGAAGAGCGCAATCTGCCGGTTTTCAAAGCAATACTCGAGGATGGGAGTGTTAAATATATCTTCCCCGTACGTGGTAGAGGTTTGTGGGGACCAATTTGGGGCTACATCGCACTAAACGACGATATGAATACCATCTACGGCGCAACCTTCGATCATCAGGGAGAAACTCCCGGTTTGGGGGCAGAAATTAATACCCTACTGTTTCAAAAGCAGTTTGCCGGGAAAACAATTTTTGATAATAGCCACAAGTTTGTCTCGGTGCAGGTAGTGAAGGGTGGTGCCGGTAAAGACAATCCCCATGCCGTTGATGCCATATCGGGAGG
>JAKQEF010000153.1 GCA_029558675.1 Bacteroidota bacterium
GGTGTAGTCCATGGCTTTTCCCTTATTGAAAAGCTCGATAATTCCCTTGTATATCAGCGCTAATTCGCGGCTGGTAAGCATTTCTGCTGTAACGCGAGGATAAACCTGACTGCTTTCGGCTACTCCCGTAAGGAGAGCACATACGAAACTGATTTCGTTTTTAAAACCAATATTTTCTGATTTCATGTTGTTTATTATTTAAATTTAGGGTTAACGAATTGCCTGTCGGCGCCAACTTGCCTTTCGTCTGACCTGGTTTTTTATTTGTTATTTTCCTCTTCCATCCTTTTTTTAAGAGCCCTTAATTTCTCCAAATCGATCTCAATCACCGGAATATCGCAACCCTTTACGTGGTGCTCGGGGTAGTAATTTTCCACCATCACACCCAGTTTAGGCTTTTTAGCTTTGGGGGCTGCCTCTTCTGCTGCTTTATCACCTCCGTTGGTCTGCTTATACTGGGCACTTTTCTTACCCACAATGCTATCGTAGCCCACCAGGGAGATGCGGGTGCCGCCTCTTACCTGTTCGGTGCGGATGATGTTTTCGCTTGTAAACTCTGCCATGATGCGGGTCCACTGTCTGCGGTCTGTTTTAAAAAAGGCAGCCAGTTCTTCCTGATTTGCAATCAGTTCTCCCCTGAAGCAGGTGTAGATCCTTCCGTCCAACACTACATCCCCTTTGGCAAAGTAGGCCTTTTGGTAGAAGTAACCGAGGATACTGGCTCTTAGGGCTGTTTTTTCGCAGCTGCTTAGTTGGTTTTCCAATATCACCCGGGGGATGATGCAGTACCCGCTTTTCAGTAAATTCTCCATAGCAAAAAACTTGTTCATCGTATCGATTTTTAAAAGAGGTTAATAATGTTTTAATTAAATGTCCAACTCTAATGTCGTCTACTTCCCTGTATTGATGAGGGTTTCGACTTCAAAATGTCCAACTCTATGTCCAACTCTTCTTAAATATATAATGCATATTCAAGATAGTTTTAAAAAAAACCGGAATTCAAAGACTTTCCATTACTGATAAATGCTTCAGACAATCGCTATTGTCTTTCCGGATTTGTTTTGCCCTCCGGCCGGGCTTTTGTTAAATCGCTTCCGCAAGCGGAGGAGATTTGTTTCGTTCGTTTCTTGAAATTGCTTTCGGCTGCAATGATACGACATGTTTTTGGAA
>JAKQEF010000175.1 GCA_029558675.1 Bacteroidota bacterium
TTCATCTTTCCCTACTTCATGTTTCACCTTAATGGCCGCTTTGTGTTCATATTTAAGCCCGATGTTGAACTGTTCAGATATTTTAAAGTTTAACCCCACAATGGGCGCAATACCTGAACCCTTCTGAACATCATCAACCTCTTTATCGCCGGTTGAAGCATCAAGCCCGGTTGCAATTGCATTCAACGTGGCAGCCTGGGTTGGAGCAGCACTTGCAATGGCACCTGCCACAGTTCTCAGGTAGTTGCCGGGGGTTTGTGTGCCTCCGTAGGCAGCAGGTGCGTCAATGGAATAACCCTTAAGATGCCCCTGGTAGGTATTCTTGGACATTATATAACGTGCGCCAAGCGACAGAGAGATCATGTCGTTCACTGCATAGGCAGCGCCCAGCTGAAAGCCCCAGTTCAGCGAACTGGCATCCAAAGCCACGTCAACGTTATATCCCGTTACATCCCTAAAATGCGGATCGGTACCGGTTAGCCCCTGTATTGCCTGATCCAGCGGTGTAAGTTGTGAGGCTAACATGTTGGGTATTCCCGACAGCGGGTATTCGAATGAGGGGAGCCCCGATTTAAAATTGGCACTTCCTCCGCCACCTATTGGGTTAACATTGAACGCAAATACTAACTTATCCATCTTGTACACTGCATACAACGTGGGGAAAAGGGGTGCCAAAACATCGCCTTTATACTCTTTATTTTTTAGCAAAGCATAATCCGAAGTGATGGTACGTGTTTGGCTTACATACTGGTTGTTTAAAGATAGATGGAATCCATTTTGCAAATGAACCAGTCCCGCAGGGTTGTAGTAAGCACCATCAATGCTGAGAGTTGCATCCATAACCGGCATCCTGATAAACGATGCACTTTGGTTGGTATTGGTTACAATACCTCCGGCAAGCAGAGCGCCCGGCAAACATATTGCCAGCAGAATAGCTGAAATTTTTCTTTTCATAGCGTTTTTTTTAGTTAGTGTTTATCCCTGTTTCAAATAACTGAAAACAAGAACGTTGGTTTGTATTAGTCCCTTATAGATACAATGCTATAACTGGTGTAATTAAACGTTCGATTTATCAATGCGAATATAACTCTTTTATAATATCTGAATTAAAAACATTAAAAAAAAGCAGAACTGAGTTGTAAAATCATGTAAATCAGTGTGTAAACTACCCTTTGAGTAAATACATGTCCATATCTTACATTGAGGCCAACAGGTTACAGCCACGGATCTGGCTGTTATCCAACCTCCCCACCACCTCAAATGAGCCATCGGGGTGAACTACGCCCAGGTCATCGGTTTGGATAAAAGCACAGGAGTGCATATTGGCCAAATCTATAATATTGAGAACACCTGTTCTCCCGCAAGGGAGAATGGTGAACGGGTCGTAGGGGTCGCGGGCAAAAACACGCATCCAGGGCGGGCATCGGAAAATCCCTTCGCCCGATGAGTAGGCCTGCGACAACAACTCTGTCATGCCATACTCCGAATGAACCGCTTTCACCCCAAAAGCCCTCTTAACGTGCTCATGCACTTCGCTGCGCACCATCTCCCTACTCCGCCCTTTCATCCCTCCGGTTTCCATGACAATGGTGTGCTGCAAATTTAATCTATACCTGTTTGCCAGCTCCAGAATGGCATAGGTAACCCCAAGCAGAATGGTTTTTTGAGCACTTTTCTCCAATTCGGCAATGGTATGCACCAGGCTCTCGTAATCATCAAGGAAGAATCCGCTTTGCGGATGAGCACCTACCTCAATCAGCCTTTTTGCCATGTAAACCAGCGAAGAACCGCTACGCTGCAGGTAGGATGGCAGTAACGCCAGTATGCAATAGCGGGAAGGGTCTCCGTAGAATAGGTTGAAAGTTCTAAAAAAACTGGCTTCATACAGTTCAAGCGAGGCCACATGGTGACGGCTGGTATCGCTACCCGAGGTTCCGCTGCTGGTAAAGATGGTTTGGGCCTTTTTTCCTTGTTCAATCACCTCATGCGTTTTAAAAAAGGCAATGGGGAGAAAGGGTATTCGCTCCAAAGCATCCACTCCGTCTATATCAATCTTAAGCAGGTTGAGGTATTGGGAATAAACCTCCACCGATGCAACCTGATGGCGAAAAACCTCCAGCGCAACCTGCTGAAAATTATCGGGAGTTGCATTGAATACGCCACTTTCCAAAGGAGTCAACATGAGGAAACCGTTAATAGTTCGAATGGCCAAAGCGAATACAAACAACCAGGTCAGGATGATCTGCCCTGACAAACAGCCAATGGCAATATAATAGAATGAGCTACTCCCGAACGGCTTTTAATCCCGGGAGGTCGCCATTTTCCAAGTATTCGAGCAGGGCACCACCGCCTGTGGAAACGTAGCTTACCTTTTGGGCAAAGCCCAAGGAGTTGATGGCTGCCACAGAGTCGCCACCACCCACCAGCGAAAAGGCACCCTTTTCGGTGGCCTTGGCAATTGAAATGGCTATTTTTTTAGTGCCTTCGGCAAATTTGGGCATTTCGAAAACGCCCATGGGGCCGTTCCAAAGAATGGTTTTGGAGCGCTCGATAACCTCGGCGAATTGCCTTACCGAAGCATCGCCGATATCCAAGCCCATCCAGCCATCGGGAATGTTATTAACTCCGGCCTCCCTAGAGTTGGCATCATTGCTGAACGCATCGGCAATCACTGCATCGGTGGGAAGCAATATGTTTACACCTTTCTCCCTGGCCATCTGCAAAATTTTCAATGCCAAATCCAACTTATCGTCTTCAACCATTGATGTCCCAACCTTACCCCCCTGAGCTTTGATGAAAGTAAAGGTCATCCCGCCACCAATAATCAGGTTATCAACCTTGTTCAGCAGATTCTCAATGATGGTTATCTTGGTGCTCACCTTGGCGCCTCCCAGAATGGCTGTGTAGGGTTTTGTGGGTGAAACCAATACTTTCTCAAGTCCATTCAACTCGCTTTCAATCAAATATCCGAACATCTTGTTCTTTGGGAAGAACTTGGCAATAATGGTGGTTGATGCATGAGCGCGATGGGCCGTTCCAAACGCATCGTTTACGTACACATCGGCAAGGGTGGCCAACTTGTGGGCAAAACCCTCATCACCCTTTTCCTCCTCCTTGTAGAACCGGAGGTTCTCCAAAAGCAGGACATCGCCCTTTTGCAAAGAGTTGGACAAAACAACGGCGTCATTACCAATGCAATCGGGGGCAAATTTCACGTCAACTTTCAGCAGCTTGCTGAGCAGCGGGATAAGGTGTTTCAGCGAATATTTATCCGTGGGTCCATCCTTGGGCCTGCCTAAGTGCGACATAAGGATTACCGATCCGCCATCGCCAAGAATTTTTTTGATGGTAGGCAATGCAGCAGTTATGCGGGTGTCGTCAGTTACATTGAAGTTTTCATCGAGGGGGACATTGAAGTCAACCCTAACAATTGCCCTTTTTCCGGCAAAGTTGTACTTGTCAAATTGTAGCATGGCAAATGGCTTTTGATTATTCTAATGCAAAGATATAAAGATTATCCCCCTTTTATTTGGTGTGCTAAAAATTTTGAGCCGTTTTTAAATACTTTCTGTATTACAATTATTTACAGTTTATCAAGCCTTTAATGTTACCTTTCATTCCAAGGCTAAATCCTTTTTTAGTACCTTTGAACCCTAAACTGCTATCTGCATAAAGTAATGCTATTCAAAGATATTGTCGGTCAGAGCGAAGTGAAAAACAAGCTCATTCGAAGTGTCCGCGACAACAGGATTGCCCACGCCCAGCTGTTCACCGGGCCTGAAGGCACCGGGAAGTTGATGCTTGCCATAGCGTATGCGCAGTACATCTCGTGCCAAAACAGAGGCGAGAACGATTCGTGCGGCGTGTGCCCATCGTGCCACAAGTTTGAAAAGCTCATTCACCCCGATTTGCACTTCGTGTTCCCCGTGAACGAAACAAAAAAGAAGGACGATGATGAGAAAAGTGCAAGCAGGCAAAGCGATGCCTTTATCCGGCAGTGGCGCGAGGCCATTCTTTCCAACCCTTACATCAGCGAGTCGCAATGGTACGAAACCATTGGGCTGGAGAACAAGTTGGGAATAATCAATACGGCCGAGAGTTCGGAGGTGATTAAGAAGCTGAGCCTGAAAAGTTTTGAGGCCGACTACAAAACTATGATCATCTGGCTCCCCGAGAGAATGCATATCAACGCCTCAAACCGGTTGCTCAAGCTGATTGAAGAGCCGCCTCCCAAGACGCTTTTTCTGCTTATCACCGAAAATATGGGAGCCCTGCTTAGCACCATTCTGTCGCGAACGCAAATAGTGAAAATTTTACCCTTAAAAAGGGAGGAGATTGCCACAGCACTGGTTGAGCGATACCGGCTTAGTCCCGGCAAAGCGCAGGATATAAGCCGGGTGGCCAATGGCAATTTTCAAACGGCTTTAACCCTGACAACCATTACCGAAGAAAACCCCTACTTCGAAATGTTCAGGCAGCTGATGCGACATTGCTACTCAAAAAATGTTTTGGGTCTTTTGGATTGGGTTGACGAGGCCTCGTCGCTGAGCAGGGAAAAGCAGAAAGAGATGATGCTGTACTCGATTAAAACCATAAGGGAGTGCTTTATGCTCAACATTGGCCTTGGCGATATTGCTTACCTATCGGGCGAGGAAGCCGATTTTGGCAAAAAATTTTCGCCTTTTGTCAACAACTCCAACATAAAAGCCATTTACGCACATTACAACTCGGCCATTGAGCATTTGGGTAGGAATGGCAACCCTCAGGTTGTTTTCACCGATTTTAGCCTGAATATGGCTCTGCTGATTAACAGGAAAACGTAAGCCTTGCCCTGCCACAATCGGTATCGGAAAGTCGAATTAAACATCCCATATCGGTTTTGGAAAGGTTAAAATCACTAATTTTGCAAGGCAGTTAGAAAAACATGGCTATGGATAAGAGCATTTGTTCCCGCGGGATTATTGTAAAGGGTGATAGCGTCACCGAACAATCCCTTTGTTTCAACGAGGGTTGCTCAAAGCTTAGCGTTTATAACTGGGTAGGCAATATACCCGATCCTCCGCTTACCACAGATATTGTCGAGGTACAGTTTAAAAATACCCGAAAAAGTTTTTACCGCAACGTAAACCGGATTAACCTTTCGAAAGGCGATGTTATAGCTGTGGAGGCAACTCCCGGTCACGATATTGGCACGGTAACCCTTGTGGGCTGGCTGGTTAAACTGCAGATGAAAAAATCCGGAGTTGATCCCAATTCGTCCGAGTTAAAAAAGATTTACCGTAAGGCCAAACCAGCCGACATTGAAAAATGGTTAGAAGCAGTATCGCTGGAACACAACACGCTCATCCGGTCGCGACAGATAGCAGCCGATCTGGGGCTCAACATGAAGATTGGCGATGTTGAATATCAAGGCGATAAAACCAAGGCTGTATTCTACTACATTGCCGATGAGCGGGTTGACTTCCGCGAGTTGATTAAGGTGCTTGCCGAGGAGTTCCAGATACGCATTGAGATGAAGCAGATTGGCGCCCGACAGGAAGCCGGCAGAATTGGCGGTATTGGGCCGTGCGGACGTGAACTATGCTGCTCCTCGTGGATTAATAACTTTATTTCCGTTACAACCAATTCGGCACGGATACAAGAGGTATCGCTCAATCCTCAAAAACTTGCCGGCCAATGCGGGAAACTTAAGTGCTGCCTCAACTACGAGGTGGATTGCTACATGGATGCCCGCAAAGATTTTCCCAAGTCCAACGTCACTTTAGAGACCAGGGATGCCAGCTACTACCACATGAAGACCGATATTTTTAACCGAATCATGTGGTACAGTTCCGATCCCAACTCGGGGGTCAACCTCATTGCTGTTCCGGTGGACAGGGTTAAGGAAATAATTGAACTCAATGGCAAGGGAACCAAGCCTGTGAAACTTCTGGAAGTTATCAACGAGACGGCTGAAAATACTGATTTGAGCTACAGCAACGTAATCCCGGAAGAGAGCTTAACGCGTTTCGATGAGGCGAAGAAAAAATCGCAGAGAAAGAGGAATAAGAAAGGGAGGAGGAGAAAAAGGAATGAATAGACTGCTCTTTTCGCTTGTGGTTGCCTTTTTGGCACTTGCCTCCTGCCACGAAGTTGCCCTCTACGATTCGAATTACGATGTGAAAGGCAATGTGTGGAGCGTTGACAGCACCGCACGTTTTTTGGTTAGCGTTAGCGACACTGTGTCGCCGCATCACATCTTTGTCAATGTCCGCAATACCACCGACTATCCCTATAGCAACCTTTTCCTCTTTATCCATACCACCTCCCCCGCCGGTGCTTCTCTGCGTGATACGCTGGAATGTACACTTGCCGATAAAAAGGGAAATTGGCTGGGAAAGGGCTTTGGCGCTTTACGCGATAGCAGAATTCCATACAAACGGTATGTCCGATTTCCCGAACAGGGGATATTTACCATTGAGATTGAACACGGCATGAGAACCCGAAACCTCCAGGGGATAGCCTCCGTGTGCTTAAGGGTCGAAAAGGCAAAGTAACAATCAACAACAGGAGCGGGCGTGGGAAAGAACAAACTCCAAAAATTTGCCGAGAACGAGACCTTTGACCTGCTGTTCCAACCCTCGTTGGAGGAGGTGTGGCAGAAGGATTTCCACATGAAGGGAAGGTGGAATGCCGATTTTTTTAAAAACTCCAACCCCATCGTGCTGGAGCTTGGATGTGGCAAGGGTGAGTACACCATCAATCTGGCAAAGATGAACCCCTACGTGAACTATATCGGGGTTGACATTAAGGGAGCGCGCCTGTGGAAAGGGGCCAAGGAGGCCACACTCCTACCCCTGCCCAACGTAGCCTTTATCCGCACACGCATCGATAATATCGCCTCGTTCTTCTCGCCGCAGGAGGTTAGCGAAATATGGATTACATTCCCCGACCCCCAGCCACGCAGCTCCAAGGCAAAGAAAAGGCTCACCTCAAGCCGTTTCTTGGGGTACTACCAGAAATTTATCAAGGAAAACGCCCCGGTTCACCTTAAAACCGACAGCCAACCGCTGCACGAGTACACCAAAGCGCTGGTGGAGCAAAATCAGCTTAAACTGATTAACTGCACTACCGACCTGTACAATAGCAACATAACGCACCCCGCCCTTGGGATAAAGACCTTTTACGAGAATATGTTCCTGGAGCAGGGTCTGCCCATTACCTATATCAGCTTCCTATTGGAGACCACAAAAGAACTTAAAGAGCCGCAGTTTGAGTAACGACAACTTTTTCCATAGGGTTTACGAGGTAACCATGCTGATCCCCCCGGGAAGGGTTACCAGCTACGGAGCCATTGCCCGATACCTGGGCTCGCCACAGGCTGCCCGCATGGTGGGATGGGCGCTGAACTCCTCGGGCAGCTGCACCCATTGGGTGCCCGCACACAGGGTGGTAAACCGCAACGGATTGCTGACGGGAAAGGTGCATTTTCCCGGTAGGGAAACCATGAAGGAGCTGCTGGAGAGCGAAGGGGTGAAGGTGGAAGACGACGCTGTGGTTGACTTCGAAAAGCTGTTCTGGGATCCCATGCGAGAGCTGGATTTTGACCTGAGCCCGCCAAAACCTTTTTAACAATTCTTTGTTTTGACTCTATAGAATTTTTACCTTTGAATCGTTACTAACAAACAAACACTTGCAAGATGCACCCCACCGGAGAGAAGGCACTGGAAATACTGAAAACCATAAAGCATCCCGAAACCGGAAACGATATTGTTTCCATGGGCATGGTTCAAGAGCTGAAGGCCGACGATGCGAGCGTAGGGTTTACGCTGGCATTGCAAAAGCCCAACGACCCCTTTGCCTCGTCCATTAAAAAGGTGTGCGCCAAGGAGCTATCGGCAGCGCTGGGAAGCGATGTCACCGTGAATATCGATGTGAAAGCCCCGGCGGCCAAGCCTATGGAATCGCCCTATAAATCAAAGGCATCGGTTTCGCGTGTGCGGAATATCGTTGCCATTGCCTCGGGGAAAGGGGGTGTGGGAAAATCGACCATAGCCGCCAATCTGGCCGTTGCCCTGGCAAAAACCGGTGCGAGCGTTGGGCTGATTGATGCCGATATTTTTGGGCCCTCCATGCCCAAGATGCTTGGGGTAGAAACCCAGCGACCAGAGATGGTAAAGGAGGGGGAACTGGACCTTATCGAACCCGTGGTGAGCTACAACGTGAAGCTGCTCTCCATAGGTTTTTTTGTGGACGCCAACGATGCGTTGGTTTGGCGCGGGCCCATGGCCACCAATGCGCTCAGGCAGCTTATCCATCAGGGTGCGTGGGGCGAACTGGATTACCTGTTGGTTGACCTGCCCCCCGGCACCAGCGATATCCACCTTACCCTGGTACAGGAAGTGCCGGTGACTGCTGCCATCATTGTGAGCACCCCTCAGGAAATTGCTCTGGCCGATGCCATTAAGGGCATTAGCATGTTCACCGGGAAGAGCATTGACGTGCCCGTGCTTGGGCTGGTGGAGAATATGGCGTGGTTTACGCCCGAGGAGCTGCCCAACAACCGCTACTACCTCTTTGGAAAGGAGGGCTGCAAGAAGCTGGCCGAGCGCATGCAATTGCCCCTGCTGGGGCAAATACCCATTGTGCAGGGCATTCGCGAGGGAGGCGACAACGGCATACCCATAGCGGCTACACGGGGAATGGTGGCCGATGCCTTTGCGCAGCTGGCAAACAATGTGGTGGCGGAGCTCAACAGGCGGAACAAGGAGCGACCCCCAACCCAAAGGGTTGAGATTAAGCATAAGTAATATTTTGGCAATATTTGGCTACAAACTGCCGACTAACGATATTGATAATTTTTGAACAACGAAGAATAGTACAAATTAAAAAATTGAGAAATGGCTAATGATGAGATTAAAAAAAGGGTAAGCGATGCCATTGAGGTGGTGCGCCCTTACCTACAGAACGATGGTGGCGATATTTCGTTGGTTGAGGTAACCGACGATCTGGTAGTGAAAGTGAA